>NZ_JAUEYJ010000018.1:0-188589 GCF_032489615.1 Bradyrhizobium sp. SZCCHNR1051
CTCTTCTCGGAAAAGGAGTGCGCCAACTATCTCAGAAACTCAGGATATGTTTCCGTATAAAAACAGCATGCTCTAATTCGAGCACGGCGCTCGCGCGCCTTTGTCGCGAGTCGGCTTTGACGCGCGGAGACATGAACCAGATCCAAGCCACGACCTGGAGCGCGAGATTGAGAGCAAAGGCTGTCCGATAAGCGATTTCGGGATAGTGTCCCGCTTGAGGTGTCCAATACTGAAGTACAACGCCGGTCGCGTATTGCACAACGAAGGCCGCGGCAATGTGGAACAGATTCAGCGCGCCGTTGGCCCTTCCGGGGAGCTGTTTCGGGAAATACTCGGCCAGAGTCGCGAAGCTCAGCACCGTAGCCGCGCCGACGGCCGCTACAACGGCCCACTGCAAATATGACGGCAAGGGCAAGCGCAGGATCAATGCGAACTGAGTTGCAATAAAGACAGCCGCAACAAGCCCCAGGAGCACCTCCGGTCCAACACCGCGCCTTCGCAGCCGATCGGCAGCGCCCCCAAGAAGAATGGCACCCAGGCTGAGCGCGACCGCCATCGCAAACAAATGAAATACCACGCCGGCGCGATCGAGGCCCTCAACGTCCTTGAACCACTGCGCCGCCCAGAGCCCTTGAAGAGCCCAGGCCGTTCCAATGCAGGATGCCGAGAGCGGCGCAACGCGCCAGAATCGCGGATCGGCATAGACCTCTTTCAAACCGGCTGCGACCGCGCCGCCCGGAACTGCAGTCCTCTCGGGCACGATCAGATAAATCGTGACCGCACTGGCGACAGTCAGCCCAGCGAGCAGACCAAATAGTTCACGCCAACCAATCCACTCCAGCAACAGGTCGGCCGGCAATGTCGCCGTGACCGCACCCGGCGCGCCCAGCATCACCATCAAGCCGTTCAGGAGCGGGACGCGATCCCCGGGAAACCAGAGAACGAGTGGCACGGGGATTTTTTGGCCGCTTCTGCCAACCGCGCAGCCATGCCCTCGGAGAGGTAAACGCCAACTCTGGGTTTCATGAGAGAGACTTGCTCTGAGAGCGACTAGAGAGTCGTTAGTCGTGCAAACAGATCACGCTGGCATCAGCGGTCTGGTGCCGCGGCCGACGAAGATCAGGATTTCGTAGGGCGTTGCCGCCATCAGACGGGACGTCTTCAGTCCGCCATCGCGAGCTTCAACGATTTGCGAAGCAGCCCAGATCAGGACGTCGGCGTCCCAAATAGTCGCCATGCCGTGCTCCGGAACGGCTTCGACACGAATGCTGATCTCGCCGGCGCGGAAGAGCACCAATCCATGGGATGAAGTTGCCGCGTGATTAAATGGACTCGCAATGGCCACTCTGCGTATCAAGTACGTATACGAGGACATGGATCGACACGGTAATGTGCGCCGGTATTTCCAGCGCAATCGAGGATCCAAGATCCGACTTCGTGCCGTGCCAGGTACCGACGAATTCGGGGGAGAGTACCAGGCCGCTCTGAATGGCAAGATCGGGCCCAGAGAGACCGAACAACCGCAGGGCACGCGCGCGAAGAATGGGTCGCTGCGATGGCTGATTGAGCAATACTACGCCTCGGCGGAATTCACGAGACTCGACACCAGCACCAAGTCAGCCCGACGCGGCATTCTCGATAATTTGTGTAGCGAACCGGTCTCGGACGAGAATTCAAATTTGATCGGTTCCTTGCCCTACGCCTCGATGCCGAGCAGCAAGGTGCGCGCGCTGCGCGATCGCAAAGCGGAATTTCCCGAGGCTGCCAACGGTCACATCAAGGCGCTGCGCCAAGTCGTCAAGTATGCAATCGCGGCGGAGCATCCCGGCGCCGAGCGAAATCCGGCACGGGATGTGCCGTACATGAAGACCGGATCGCAGGGCTTCCACACTTGGACGATTGCTGAAGTGCTGCAATATGCCAAGAAGCATCCAATCGGCACCAAGGCGCATCTCGCACTCGCGCTATTGCTGTTCACCGGTCAGCGAAGATCGGACGTCGTCAAATTTGGCCGACAACACATCAAGAATGGTTGGCTTACGTTTACGCAGGTGAAAAACCGGAAGACCAGGCCCGTAACCCTGTCGATCCCGATTATGCCCTGGTTGCAATCTGCAATCGACGCGTCGCCATGTGGCGATCTGACGTTTCTGGTTACAGAGTTCGGCCGCCCATTCACCGGCAATGGTTTCGGCAACAAAGTTCCGCGATTGGTGCGACCGGGCCGGATTAAATCATTGTTCGGCACATGGCCTGGGAAAGGCTGGCGCATGCGTTGCGGCCGAGAACGGCGCGACCGAGAAGCAGCTGATGGCGATCTTCGGATGGCAGACGATGAAGGAGGCCGCGCACTATACCAAGATGGCCAACAAAAACGTCTCGCCGCGAGCGCGATGCCGCTCCTGTCCCTCGATCAAACCGCGAACAATAGTCTCCCACTTTTGGGCCCGGTTGAAGAAAGTGGGAGTAAAAGGGGAAAAAACCGAGGAAGATCAAAGCCTGATTTGAGACATGGTGCCCAGGGGCGGAATCGAACCACCGACACTGCGATTTTCAGTCGCATGCTCTACCAACTGAGCTACCTGGGCAGGTCTCTTGCGGGCAAAAAAGCCCGGCGAGCCGGCGGGTTATAGTGGGACCGGACCGCGCTGTCTACCGCCCTGAGGGCAAGTTTTCACATTCCTTGTGCGGTTGCGCGGCGGCGCGGGACGCCCGTCCCGACCGGCCGGCACCGCAGGGGCAAGATCATGAAAACACGGCGCTATTCGACGTCGTCCTCGTCGCCTTCGGCGGCCGGGATGACATAGGAGCCGCTGAGCCAGCGATGCAGGTCGACGTCGCGGCAGCGCGGCGAGCAGAACGGGCGGACGGCCTCGGCCGCGGGCCGGTTGCAGATCGGGCAGCGGCGGATGAGCTTGGCGGATTTCGAAGCGGGGGCGCTCCGGTGGGGCGATTTGTCTGACATCGGCGGCTATTTAATGGGCTGGACGCGCGGGTGCACCCCCGCACGCGGATAGTCAGACGCCGACCGTGTTGAGCCAGCCGAAGCGGATCGGGAAGCCCTCGCCGGCGAGCAGGGTCGTGGTCTCGTAGAGCGGCAGGCCGACGACGTTGGTGTAGGAGCCGACCATCTTGACCACGAACGAGCCGGCGATGCCCTGCACGGCATAGCCGCCGGCCTTCCCCCGCCATTCGCCGGAACCGATATAGGCCTGGATGTCGTCCTCGCTGAGCCGCTTGAAGCGGACGCGGGTCTCGACCAGGCGCTGGCGGAACGCCTCCTTCGGCGTCACCAGCGTGATCGCGGTGTAGACGCGGTGGTTGCGGCCCGACAGCAGCCGCAGGCACTGCGAGGCCTCGTCGACCAGATTGGCCTTCGGCAGAATGCGGCGGCCGACCGCGACCACCGTGTCGGCGGAGATGATGAAGGACCCGCGCAGCTCGTCGTCGAGCTGGACGGATTTGAGCGCGGCATCGGCCTTGGCGCGGGCGAGGCGATTGGCGCAGGCGCGCGGCAGCTCGCCGCGCCTCGGCGTCTCGTCGACATCGGCCGGGCGCAGCGCGTCGGGCTCGATGCCGGCCTGGTTGAGCAGCGCCAGACGCCTGGGCGAACCGGATGCAAGAACGATTTTGGGACGGCCGAGCATGCTGATTTCGCTAGGGGATTCGGAAGCTGTGGGGCGGGCGCGCGGAACCTATCGGAAGGGCTGCCATTCCACAACCCGCGAGGCGTGCGACAAGGCCGAGCCGGGCCTGCTCTACGGCCTCAGTTTGAGCGGCGGACGACGTTGGTATTTCGGTTCGATGACACCTGTGCAGGAACCGGGACCCTACAAGCCCGCCGGCCCGGGCTTGCCGAAACGCTTGCGGATCCGCGTGAACAGGCCGTCGCAGACTTCGCGATAGGCGGCGAGCTTCTGCTCGCGGTTGCCGTCGGCGCCGGTCGGATCGGGCGTCGGCCAGTATTCGACGTCGGCGGCGATGGTACGGGTCAGCTCCAGCGCCTTGTGGTGCGCCTCGGGCGAGAGGGTGATGATGAGGTCGAAATTCAGCCCCTCCCAGTCCTCGAGCTCCTCGAAGGTCGTCGGCTTGTGCTGCGAGATGTCCTGGCCGAGCTCGGCCATCACAGACACCGCGAACGGGTCGAGCTCGCCCTTCTTGACGCCGGCGGAGCGGACATAGAGCGCCTGCGGATACATCTGGCGCAGCAGGCTCTCCGCCATCGGCGAGCGCACGCTGTTCTGGCCGCAGGCGAACAGCACCGCCTGCGGCTGGCGCGCGCGCGGCGGCACCTCGGCCATGCGCCTAGGCGCCCTCGGCCGCGAAGGTGGCCGGGCCCGGCAGCAGGCGACGATGCAGCGCGGACGGTATCACTGGCCCTCGCCCTTCCAGTGCAGCACGGTGATCAGGGTGAACAGCCGGCGCGAAGTCTCGAAATCGACCCGCACCTTGCCCTTCAGCCGCTCCTGAAGGGTGCGCGAGCCCTCGTCATGGATGCCGCGGCGGCCCATGTCGATGGCCTCGATCTTGTCGGGCGTCGCGGTGCGGATCGCCTGGTAGTAGCTGTCGCAGATCATGAAATAGTCCTTCACGATCCGTCGGAACGGCGACAGCGACAACAGATGCGTTACGACGGGCGTGCCGTCCTCGCGGCGGATGTCGAACATCAGCCGGTTGGCGGTGATGCCGAGATGCAGGGTGAACGGACCGGCGCCGTCGGCACCTTCGGGCGCGAACAGATTCTCCTCGACGAGGTCGTAGATCGCAATCGCCCGCTCATGCTCGATGTCCGGACCAGAGCGGCCGATCGACTCCTCGTCGAGCGTCACCGCCACGATGCGATTGGTCCGGTCGTCGCCTGGCGGGTGCTGGGTCATGGCAGGTTGAGGCGTATTCCCACGGAGCGTGAATGGGCGTCGAGACCCTCGGCCTTGCCCAGAGTCATCGCCGCTGGCCCCAGCGCGCGCAACTGCTCGGGGCCGCATTTCAACAGCGACGTGCGCTTCATGAAGTCGAGCACGCCGAGACCGGAGGAGAACCGCGCCGAGCGCGCGGTCGGCAGCACGTGATTGGAGCCGCCGACATAGTCGCCGATCGCCTCGGGCGTGTGCGCGCCCAGGAAGATGGCGCCGGCATTGCGGACACGGGCCGCGAACGCGTCGGGATCGGCCGTCATGATCTCCAGGTGCTCGGCGGCAATGGCGTCCGCCAGCGGCACGGCCTGGTCGAGATGGTCGACCTCGATGATGGCGCCGAAATCGGCCCAGGACGCGCCGGCGATCGCGGCGCGAGGAAGCGTCTTGAGCTGGCCCTCGACGGCGCGGGCCACGTCGTCGGCCAAGCGGCGGCTGTCGGTGATCAGGATCGATTGCGCGCTGGCGTCGTGCTCGGCCTGGGCGAGAAGATCGGCGGCGATCCAGTCGGCATTGCCGCTGTCGTCGGCGATGACCAGCACCTCGGAGGGGCCGGCGATCATGTCGATGCCGACCTTGCCGAACACCAGCCGCTTGGCGGCGGCGACATAGGCGTTGCCCGGGCCGACGATCTTGGCAACCGGGGCGATCGTCGCGGTGCCATGCGCCAGCGCGGCCACCGCCTGGGCGCCGCCGACGCGGTAGATCTCGGAGACGCCGCCGAGATGGGCGGCGGCCAATACCAGCGGATTGAGCCTGCCGTCCGGCGCCGGCACCACCATCACGAGCCGCGCGACGCCGGCGACCTTGGCGGGAATGGCATTCATCAGCACCGAGGACGGATAGGCCGCGGTGCCGCCGGGGACATAGAGCCCGGCGGATTCGATCGCACTCCAGCGCCAACCGAGTTCGACGCCGGCTTCGTCGGTGAAGCGCTGGTCCTGCGGCAGCTGCTTGAGATGAAAGGCCTCGATGCGGTCGCGGGCGAATTTCAGCGCATCCAAGGTCGCGGCGTCACAGGCCTTGAAGGCGGCCTCGATCTCGGCGGCCGTCACGCGCAGCGAGGAGGCATCGAGCTCCAAGCGGTCGAACTTGCGCGTCGCCTCGAGCAGCGCCGCATCGCCGCGCCGGGCGACGTCGTCGACGATGGCGCGGGCGGCGGCTTCGACGTCGGCGGAGGTCTCGCGCTTGGCGGCGAGAAACTGCCGAAACTGGGCGTCGAAATCGGTGCTGGCGCGGGACAGGCGAATGGGCATCTCTGGCACTTTCCGAAGGGGTGGCTGCCCCCGACCCCCTGCTCAATGGCGCGGCAGCGCGGGGCCGTCAACCCTTTGAACAGGCGCCTACCGGGTCAGCGGCGGACCGCCATCGATATCGCTGGTGCCGAGATCGTCCTCGCCAAGATCGGTCAGCTCGCATTCCAGACATTCGACATCGAGCCGCAATGCGCCGCCATGGGAGAACAGCAGCAACGCGCTGCCGGCGGGCGGCTCGGCGCCGGCATGGAATTCGATGCCGATCAGCTCCAGCACGGCCGCGGGCGCATCGAGGTCGATGCGGCGCGACTTGCAGGCCAGCACCCGGTCGAACCGCAGCGCCGCCAACAGCCGGCGCGGCTCGCTCTCGCCATGCAGCGCCTGGTCCCAGTCGAGCCGGTTCATGCCGATCACAAGCCGCTTCTCGGCCTGGCGCCAGATGATGTCGGCCGCCTGCACCCGAGCATCCTGCACATGGGCCGAGATCACGGCGAGATCGTCGGCATCGAGCGCGATCAGTTTGAGCCGGTCGGTCACGGTCTCATCCTCTTGGCAGCGCCCTCACTCGCGGATGCGCTCGATCGTGGCGCCGCAGGCCTTCAGCTTGTCCTCCAGCCGCTCGAAGCCGCGATCGAGATGATAGACGCGATTGATCATGGTTTCGCCTTCCGCGGCAAGCCCGGCAATCACCAGCGACACCGAGGCGCGCAGATCGGTCGCCATCACAGGCGCGCCACGCAAGCTCGAGGTGCCCTCGATCCGAGCGGTCTCGCCATCGAGACTGATCCGCGCGCCGAACCGCGCGAGTTCCTGCACGTGCATGAAACGGTTCTCGAAGATGGTCTCGGTGATCGCCGAGGCGCCCTGCGCGCAGACCATCAGCGCCATCAGCTGGGCCTGCAGGTCGGTCGGAAAGCCGGGGAACGGCGCGGTCGTCACCTGCACCGGGCGGATGCCGTGGCCGTTTCTGACGACGCGGATGCCCTCGGCGTCGCTCGTGATCTCGGCGCCGGCCTCGATCAGCACGTCGAGCGCGGACTGCAACAGCTCCGGCCGCGCGCCGGCGAGCCGGACATCGCCGCCGGTCATCGCCGCGGCGATCGCATAGGTGCCGGCCTCGATGCGGTCGGGCAGCACGGTGTGACGCGCGCCGTGCAGAGACGCCACGCCCTCGATCTCGATGCGTGGCGTGCCGGCGCCGGTGATGTGCGCGCCCATCTTGTTGAGGCAGTCGGCGAGATCGGTGATCTCCGGCTCGCAGGCGGCGTTGGCGATGACGGTCGTGCCCTTGGCGAGGCTCGCGGCCATGACCGCGACATGGGTGCCGCCGACGGTGACCTTGGGGAAATCGATCGTGCCCCCGCGCAGGCCGCCCGGCGCTTTGGCGACGACATAGCCGGCATCGATCTCGATGCTGGCGCCGAGCTTTTCCAGCGCCATGATCAGGAGGTCGACCGGCCGCGTGCCGATGGCGCAGCCGCCCGGCAACGACACCCGCGCCTCGTGCATCCGCGCCAGCAGCGGCGCGATCACCCAGAAGCTGGCGCGCATCCGCGACACCAGCTCATAGGGGGCCGTGGTGTCGATGATGTTGGCCGCCGAGATCTGCAGCGTCTGGCCCTGGTACTGGCCATCGCCGGGACGCTTGCCGACCGACATGATGTCCACGCCGTGATTGCCGAGAATGCGCTGAAGCTGCGCGACGTCGGCAAGGCGCGGGACGTTGTCCAGGATCAGCGTCTCCGGCGTCAAAAGACCCGCGATCATCAGCGGCAGGGCGGCGTTCTTCGCGCCCGAAATCGGGATGGTGCCGCGAAGCGGGTTGCCGCCGACGATGCGAATGCGATCCATGCTGGTCCTGTGGGGCTGGCCGGGAAATTGGGCTAAGGTCGGCGCAACAGGACCGACATTACGGCGATTTGATGGGTTCGCAACGGCAGGTCGCATCGCCGGGGAATTCATCCCCTGACGGTGCGGCCCGCCGCGGCGGGAATCCGCGAATCAGACCGGTGGGACCAGCGCATCGGCCAGAAACCCGTGCAGCGCGGCGACGACCTGGGCGCCCTCGCCGATCGCGCCGCCGACGCGCTTGACCGAGCCGGAGCGGACGTCGCCGACCGCATAGACGCCGGGCACCGAGGTCTCCAGCGGCGACACCATCCGCCCGGCATTCTGCTCCGACTGCGCGCCGGTGACGACGAAGCCGGCACGGTCGAGCGTGATGCCGCAGCCGTCGAGCCAACCGGTGGCGGGATCGGCGCCGACGAACAGAAAGAGATTGCTGATGTCGGCGGGCGTCTCTTCGCCGGACAGCCGGCTCTTCAGGGTGATGCGTTCGAGGCCCGTGTCGGCCCCGCCATCGAGCGCGACGACCTCGGTGTTGAACAACAGCTCGATGTTCGGCGTCGCCTCGATGCGCTCGATGAGATAGCGCGACATCGACGCGGCAAGCCCGCCGCCGCGGATGATCATCCGCACCTTCTTGACGTGGCCCGACAGAAACACCGCGGCCTGCCCCGCGGAATTGCCGCCGCCGACCAGCGCAACCTCCTGCCCCGCGCACAGCCGCGCCTCGATCGGCGAGGCCCAATACCACACGCCGCGGCCCTCGAACTCCTTGAGCCGGGCAAGATCAGGCCGGCGATAGCGCGCGCCGCTGGCGACCACCACCGAGCGCGCCCGCACCTCGTCGCCGCCCTCGAGCGCCAGCACGAAGGCGCCGGCCCTGCGCTCGCAGTCGAGCGCATTGACCGCCACCGGGATCATGATCTCGGCGCCGAACTTCTGCGCCTGGTTGAAGGCGCGTGCGGTCAGCGCCAGGCCGGTGATGCCGGTCGGGAAGCCGAAATAGTTCTCGATGCGCGCGCTGGCGCCGGCCTGGCCGCCGAACGCGCGCGAGTCCAACACCGCCACCGACAGACCTTCGGAGGCGCCATACACCGCGGTGGCCAGGCCCGCCGGCCCGCAGCCGACGACCGCGACATCGTAGATCTTCTCGCCGCGCGGGCCGCCGATCATCCCCACGGCACGCGCCAGCTCGGTCTCGCTGGGATTGCGCAGCACGCTGCCGTCGGACACCACCACCAGCGGCAGCTCGGCGGGCGTCGGCGAATAGCGCGCGATCAGATCGGCCGCGTCGTGATCATCAGCGGGATCGAGCAGATGGTGCGGAAAGCCGTTGCGGGTGAGGAAGCTCTGCAGCCGCGCGATCGCAGCCGATTGCGGCGGGCCGATCATGACCGGGCCGCCGGCGCCGCCCTGGATCAGATTGACCCGGCGCAGGATCAGCGCCCGCATGATGCGCTCGCCGAGTTCGGCCTCGGCGATCAGCAGCGCGCGCAACCGTTCGGGACGAATCAGGATGACCTCGACGTCGCCCTCGGCATGGCCGTCGACCAGCGCGACGCGGCCGGAGAGCTGGGCGATCTCGGCCAAAAACTGCCCTGGCCCCTGGTCGATCACCGGCGTGACGTGACCGAGGCCGTCACGCTGGGTGATCGCGACATGGCCTTTGAGAATCACGAACATGCCGGGGCCGGGCTTGCCGGTCTCGAACAGCAGCTCGCCGTCGCGATAGGTCTGGATCTCGCCGAAGCCGCGCAGACGCGCGATCTCCTGGGGCGTCAGCTCTGGAAAGGTCTGCTCAAAGCGGGGCAGCGTCTTCGCCAGCTCCGCCCGCTGTGCCCCTGCCTCCACCGTCATCCCTTCATCCGCTGCCATCACGCCCACCCCGCTTGCAATCTGCTCAACGCTTCGAATCGTCCGGACCGCCGGCAGCGGCCTCGTCCGAGCCGCCCTCCTCGGCCGTCACCGCCTGGCTGCGCTCGCGGCTCTGCGCCTTGCGCCGCTTCAGGTTCTCGCGCAGCGCCTGCTTCAGCCGCTCCTCGCGCGCGCCCTTCGGCGCCGCCTTCCCGGTCTTATCCGTCATCCCCTTCCCCCGGTCACCCGATACCAGAGGCACAATTGGGGCCCCAGATGCGAAAGCCAAGAGGCGTTGGCGACGCAGACGCTAGGTTCCGCCCGACCGGCCGTCGCCTGCCCGGATGGGGAGTTGCCGGCGCGACCCGGGCATTGGGGACGCCAAGGGCGGCCAACCGCGAGAATCCACCGTGAACGGGTGATTTCGGTCCGATTTCGGAGGTCTTTCGCTCCCTTTCGATGCATCACGCTGACGTCTTTCCCCGAAAACCGGACGAGCCGCGCTTGCGCAGGCGGGGACCTTGTGGCAAGAACCGCCCGCGTTCGGTCGCGGCCTTCGGGCCGGTCCCCGCTAGTCCCTTTGCTGCCGTAGCTCAGTGGTAGAGCACTCCCTTGGTAAGGGAGAGGTCGACAGTTCAATCCTGTCCGGCAGCACCAGGGCATTCTTCCCCGACATGATCTTCGGCGACGCCTCGGGACCGCAGGCCACGCACAGATGCGCGTCATCGGCCTCGCGGCGCAATTTGCGTCCGAGCTCTGCTGCAGCACCGCCCTCTCCGGAAAATCGAGGGCGCAGGGAAGGCCGGGCGCTGGCCGCGCCCGTGGCCCGCCTGCGGAAAAAAATGCAGGCGGCAGGTACCACAGGTCTGGCCGAACACACCCGGCCCTCCCTGCGCGATGGGCTTACGATTTATACGCGCTCTCCCTGGGGACCGGGCTTTGTTGCCCCCATCACCCGCGATGCACTGACGCACATCAGCGAGCTTGACCTCAGCATCGGGAGGCCAGGACCACGCGACTTCATCGTCCGTATCGAAGTTGTTCGTCCGCTCGCGAATGCGCGCTGCAACTCCGACCCGGCCACCGCATCCCACACCCAACGCTCGTGACGACTCGCGAACGCCCCTCTTCGATGGGCACGGGACGGCCAGAAATGTGCAGGTGATTTGCCCGACGACACAAGCCCAACTGCTGCGGCAAACTGGCACGACGGGCAGTTTGGGCATCGCGGGCATGCGGGAGCTTTGTTGTTTAGTACAGCGTCACCGTAATCCGGCGGACATGCCGCACGCAAATCGCCTGACCGTAGGCATTATGGCGATGGTGGCGGATGAAGAGCGCCGCATGATTTCGCACCGAACGAAGGCCGCCCTTGCCGAAGCGAAGAAGCGTGGAACGAGGCTAGGCGGCGACCGCGGCGCTCGGCTTTCGCAGGTTGCTCAGAAAGCGGGCCGCGACGCACAGGCAGCGAGAGCCAATCATCGCGCAGCTGACCTCGCCCCAATTTTCAAGGAGCTGAGACGAGATGGTATCGCCACGTGGAGCGCTATCGCACGTGCACTCAACGCGCGACGCATCCCTACACCGCGCCGCGGGAGTAAGTGGACAGCTACGCAGGTGGCGCGGGTCGCAGCGCGACTCATGGTATAAGGCCACATCCGGTGTAATCAGTGTTTTTGCGCTTTCGCCCCCCATTGACACTATAGCCGCAGCATCTGCGGCCAAGCATTTCGGGATGAAGCAGACCACGCCATGTACGATTTTCGGACCTTGTCGCCCATAGACTTCGAAGAACTCGTTCGCGACCTATTGCAGGCAGAACTTGGTATTCGCATTGAGAGCTTTGCGCCCGGCCGGGATCAGGGGATTGACTTCCGATTCGCAGCAGGAGGCAAGACAACTATCATTCAAGCCAAGCATTACGCAGACACCGGATTTCCCGGTCTCCTAAACGCAGTCAAAAAGGAGAACGCAAAAATCAAGGCGCTAAGCCCAGCCCGGTACATATTCGCCACTTCCTTACCGCTGACCCCAGCACAAAAGGGCAAAATACAGCAGGCGGTCCCGGACGCTCCATTGGCCGTCGAAGATGTAATTGGCCACTCTGACCTAAACAATCTGATTGGCCGACACCATCACGTTGAACGCAACCACTTTAAACTCTGGCTTTCAAACACAGCAGTTCTTGAGCGAATATTGCATAGCGGCGTTTACAATCGGACGGCCATCGAGATGGACTTGATCCGAGAAGTCACTTCAAAATTTGTTCACAACAAAAGCGTCAATTCGGCAGAAGAAATACTAAACAAGTCCGGCGTTCTAATCATCTCCGGTGAGCCCGGCGTGGGGAAAACCACCCTGGCGCGAATGCTAGTTTGGCTACACGCCGAGCAAGACTGGCAAGTCACGGTGATAGACGACATACAGGAAGCGTATGAAATTACGTTTGATAAGCGCAAGCACATAATCTTCTTCGACGACTTCTTGGGACAAGTGCAGCTGTCAAACGACCTCGTTAGAGGAATGGACCAACGTCTGCCGCCTTTTCTGCAGAAAATTCGTACGCACAAGAATTTGCGGTTTGTGCTCACGACAAGAGATTACATTCTTCATCAGGCGCAGTCGCATTCCCGACGCTTAGCCGATCTGGCCATAGATACCAGCCAATTCGTATTAAACGTGGGGCACTATACTCGATCTGCACGCGCCAAAATTCTCTATAACCACCTATACTTTTCTCAGCTCATAAAATCGGACGTAAAGACATTGCTGGAGGACAAGCTATTCATTCGAATGATCGATCACAAGAATTTCAATCCACGTCTCATCGAATTACTAACTAATGCGGACTACCTCTCTCTAGCCGAGAAGCCCATCAAGGATGTCGTAGAGACTGTCCTGGAAAATCCACGAGAGCTTTGGGAGATACCCTACCGGGCACATCTGACCAATGAGGCGCGGGCGTTGATGCTCGCTGTTTATTTCAATTGCCCCAGGGTGGATTTGACCTCATTGGAAGGCAGTTTTGAGCGGATGCTGGACATGATGAAGCTTCAGATATCTCCGCCCGATCGGCTGCCAGCATTCCGGCGGTCACTTAGAGAGCTGGAAGGCTCGGTACTCGCTATAGAAAATCGGACGGTCCGCTTCGCTAACCCGGGTGTCCGAGACTTTCTTGATCGAGTGGTCGAAGATGATCGCTTAGTTCCAATGGCGATAAAAATCCTCACAGATTACGATGAAGTAAACCTGTGTTGGGAGCTGATCAAGAAGGGAAAAACAGAACAGTTTCAGAACGACCAATTCCGGCACGACTGGATAAATGCCGTTGGCCGTGTTGTCTTGGGAAGCAGCGGAACGGCATTAAGATGCCTCACACTGGCGATTGAGTCCTACGCTAAGTTTCCCGGAACAGACGCGCTCGTGCACGTCGTTTCGGCTGCGGCGACTCTGGACCAATATACTGCGGACGACACGGAGTTCCCTGCCTGTCAGGCTGCACTAGAGGCGCTCGCGGAAGCAGGGCTGCCTCCAGCAGAGGCAGACAAAACACTAGAGATCTTACTAGCGTATACCATAGATGCTTTCAGAGACGCCGCATGGGCGCTCAGCCTCGAAGAACTGGAGAGCGCCGCCGACTTTTTGCTTGGGTATTGCAACAAGAACTCAGAAATCCCGGTTGCCATTCACTCAGCACTAGATGCGCAAATGGAGCACATTTACGAAATGACAGGCGACATCGACACGCTTGAAGATCTTGACAACTTCGAGCGTGATCTGAAGGCTACGTTAAAGAGATATGGCTACCCTAAAAAGGGATATGAATACGACATCGAACAGCGAAGAGAGCGCATTATGGAGGGGGAAATCCAAAAGCGTTCCACAAGTTATGGTTCGATCAAAAGATCTGGCCCGACGGAAGCAACAGATGCGGAAATCGAATCGATGTTTCGTGGACTACTAGAATAAGCAAGTATCTGTGGTCGGACGAGGCCTTCGTCAATTGAAGAGCATCGCTAGATGAGTACTGCGAAGATCTTCGTGTCTTGTGCAGAGCAGTTCGCGTCGTCCAAGCAATCGACGTATCATCAAAGATCTTTTCATTCGGAGTGTCCGTTACACTCAGGGAGTGTCGAGCATCTACAGGATAATGGTTAGTTGGGAAGCTCGCCAGGATGTGCGAACCTGTTCGAGGTGGCGCGGTCTGTTCCGCGGACGCTTATCGCAGCCGATAGCTGCAATCCTACGATCGGTGGTTCTGAGAAGATCGAGGATACCATGGCATCTGCGGCCGACGCCTTATCTGGCAGCGAGCGAAACTGCCTGCCGATTATGGGTTATGGACATCTCGACGTGGGCCGTAGCGGAGAACGTATTCTTGGACGTCGACCGCTCTTGTGGAGGAAACCTCGTTTCGCCGATTTAATGGACGACTTCACCTTGTTGCCAAAGATCCGAGCCTCGTGCTCGCAACCATAGGCGTGGACGACTGTTACCGGGCCTGATACACAGAGGCGACCAGCGGCGCAAAAAAACTCAACGATTTCATAGGTGGAAGGGCTTTCCGTCACAGTTCAATCCTGTCCGGCAGCACCAGGGCATTGCTCATCATCCCCTCGCCGTGATCCTCTGCATGCGGCCACTGGCCGTGACGACGGATGCACGTAGTCGATCTCGCGGCGCGTTTTGCGTCCGAGCTTTGCGGAGAGCACCGCCCTCGTCGGTCGCGAGGGCGAGGGGAAGACCGGGCATTGGCCGATCGCTGCGGCAGGCGTTCCGGCGCCTGTGCGTCCGGAAGCCGAGTAGCTCGGGCAAGCTTCACCCCGGCAAGCGGGGCGAGGTGAAACACGTGCAGGCTGCGCTCCGCATGTCGCGCCGATGCTCGACAAGGAGCCGTCACGATCAATCAACGCGGAGAATGGGCCTCGCCACGGCTGCCGCCTCGGGCCAGCCTCACGCCGCCCGCACCGAGTCCAGGAAGCGGCTGACCTCGTCGCGGAGGCGGCTGCTCTGGCCGGACAGCGACTTCGCGGCGGACAGCACCTGCGACGAGGCCGAGCCGGTGTCGTCGGCGCCCTGCCGGACGCTGGCGATGTTCGCCGACACCTGCTGGGTGCCGTGAGCGGCCTGCTGGACGTTGCGCGAGATTTCGCGCGTCGCCGAGCTCTGCTCCTCGACGGCGGAGGCGATGGCCGAGGCGATCTCCGACATCCGGGCGATGGTCTCGCCGATCTCCTTGATCGAGCCGACCGACTCCTGGGTCGCCGCCTGGATGCCGCCGATCTGCTGGCCGATCTCGCCGGTCGCCTTCGCGGTCTGCTCGGCCAGCGCCTTCACCTCCGAGGCGACCACCGCGAAGCCGCGGCCGGCCTCGCCGGCGCGGGCGGCCTCGATGGTGGCGTTGAGCGCGAGCAGGTTGGTCTGTCCGGCGATCGCATTGATCAGCTCAACGACGTCGCCGATCCGCGCCGCGGCCTTGGCGAGCTCCGCGACGTTGTCGTTGGTCTTGCGCGCCTGCGCCAGCGCCTCGTTGGCGATGCGCGCGGAGTCCTGCACCTGGCGGCTGATCTCGGTGACCGACGAGCTCATCTCCTCGGCGGCCGCGGCGACCGAATGCACGTTGGTCGAGGCTTCCTCGGAGGCCGATGCGACCACGGTGGCGAGCTCCAGCGAGCGACCCGCCGTCGTCGTCAGCGATGAGGCCGAGCGTTCCAGATCGGCCGACGCCGACGACACGACGCCGACGACCTCGCCGATCGCCATCTCGAACTCGCGGGTGAAGCGCTCGACGCGCTGGCCGCGCTCGATCTTGGCCTGCGCGTCGGCTGCGGCCGCCTGCTCGGCGCGCTTCTTCTCCAGCAGCGCCTCCTTGAACGTCTGCAGCGAGCCGGCCATCGCGGCGATCTCGTCGTCGCGATTGATCGTCGGAATCGTCACGTCGTCATTGCCGGCCGCCATCTGGCCGATCAGGCCGGTCAGGTTCACGATCGGGTTGATCACGCGGCGGCGCAGCAGCATGGTGACGAACACGAGAATGCCGGCGAGGGCAACGACCACCGCCGTCGCCAGCGCGAGCATCAGATAGGCTGCATCGCGCGCCGCGACGGCGCGGTCGCGCGCCTCGGCGATCGCGGCGTCGCGCACGACGAAGAACTTCTGCACGGCCGGGACGACCGCATCGGCCAGGGTGTCAGCGGTGAGTGCGTAGTTGAGATCGCCGAGCCCGGCGGCGATGTCCTTGTCGACGATCGGAACGGCGCGTCCGAAATAGGCCTCCCGGGCGTCCTTGAAGGCCGTGAGCAGGCGCTCCGGATTGCCGAGCTGGTCGATGCCGGCCTCCAGGCGCTCGCGGTCGACCTCGGTGCGGCCCTGGGCGCGATCCATCGCCGCCTTCTCGGCCGCAGCCACGGCGCGGCGGGCGCTGAGCGCCGGCGACAGCGCGGCGGCACGACCGCCGGCGGTCACGCGCAGGTCTTGCGCCGTGCGGGCGACGTCGAGCAGCGTCGTCAGCGACGCGTCGGCATTGGCGATGCGGTTCTGCAGACGGTTCAGAATCGGCTCGATCGCAAGAGCCACCTGGGTGACCCCGGGGAGAAAGCTCTTGATCGCAGCCGGGTCGCGCGCGCTCAGCGGCGCGGTCAGCGTGGGGTCCACCTTGGCAAGAATCTCGGACAGCTTGGACGACGCCTGGTCCAGGCTGCGGGTGATCGCCTCGCTGTCGGACACGCTCGTCAACTGTGCGCGCGCTTTCGCGAAGGACGCCTCGGACGACTGCCTGATCTTGCGCACGCCTTCGAGCTGCGCGGGGGTTGCGGGACCTTCCTGGAAGATCGGCGTGATGTAGGGCGCGCGGTGACCCACGACATCCTGCGCGAACAGCAGGACCGCGCCGAAGGCCTCGACGGTCTTGATCGCTTCGGCCTTGTCGCTGACCGCCTTCACCTGCTCGATCACGACTTGTGCAGCAGGGAGGACGGCCAAAGCCGTCACGGAAAGCATCGAAATTGCAAAAAGTCGGCCGATTTTCATCATTGCCCCCGGATTACGCGGGCCCACGCTAGGTTCCTTATGATTAAGGTTGTGCTTAAATCGAATCCCGTATTTCAACGGGGGCTGGCCCCAGCGCATGTGCACCAGGCCATCTGAGCGGGGCTGCTGTTCGAGCCGCGAGCGGACCGAGCGCCCGGCCCGCCCCGCCTACAAATCAAAATTCGTCGGCAGCATCACGACGTCGCGGATGGTCATGCCGCGCGGACGGGTCAGCATGAACATGATCACCTCGGCGACCTCTGAGGGCTCCAGCAGGCTGCCGGACTCGCGCGCCTCCTTCAGCTTCTCGGCCGGCCAGTCCGCGATCAGGGCGGTCACCACCGGGCCCGGCGAGATCGCGCCGACGCGGATGCCGTGCTTGAACACCTGGCGGCGCACCGTCTGCACGAAGCAGTCGATCGCCCATTTCGACGACGCATAGACCGGCTCCCACGGCGTCGGGTAATGCGCCGCGAGCGAGCTGGTGACGATGATGTCGCCGGACCCGCGCGCGATCATGTGGGGGAGAACGTCGCGCACATTCTTCATCACGACGTTGACGTTGAGGTTCAGCATGCGGTCGATGGCGTCGGTCCTGGCGTCGACGAGATCGCCGCCGAGATAGCTGCCGGCATTGGCGTGGAGGATGTCGAGCCGGCCGGCCGCATCGAGGACGCGCGGCAGCAGGGTGGCGCAATCCGTGGGATCGAGCAGGTCGATGACCACGGGGATCACGGCCTCGCCGTGCCGCTCGCGCAGGCTCGCCAGCGCCGCGGCGTCGCGATCGATCATGACGACGCGCGCGCCGGCCGCCAGCATCGCTGCGCTGCTGGCCAGCCCGATGCCCGACGCCGCACCGGTGACCGCCGCCACCTTGCCTTCCAGTTCCCTGCTCATCATCTTCTCCCTTGTCCGGCCAGACTACAGCAAATCGCGCGGCATTGCCGCGCTCCGTTGGATCCATGGAAGTTCCTGCGCGTTGCATCCCGGCCGCATCACCCGTGAAGAGCCCGATGGAGACGATCGAAGCCTATCTCGCCCGCAAGCATCAGGAGCTGCAGCTCCTGAACGGCTGCCTGCGGAGACCGCATGCGCTGCCGGCGCCGCGCGCCGTGATGGAGGTCATCCGGCGCAAGTTTCAGCTCACGGCCGCGCTGAAGGCGGAGCACGCGCTGGGCGACTGGAGCGCGACGGAGACGGCCTGGGCGGATGCCGCCGATCATCGCGCCGGCCCGTTCGCCTACAGCTACGACTATCAGCGCGCCGATCTCGACGTGCGCGGGCCGTCGTTCTATGCGGCGGGCGAGAGCCGTCAGGACACCATCTACACCATCTCCGGCATGGCCGCGATCGCGGCGCTGCTGCTGGCGACGCGGCCCGCTCTCGGCACGGCGGACCTGCTGATGCTGCCGGGCTCCTATGGCGAGACGCAGGAGCTGGTCGCGGCGCATGCGCGGCATCTGCGCCCGGTGACGCTGACCCGCGACCTTGCCGCCGCGCTGGCGCAGCCCTCGCCCGCGCCGCGGCTGCTGCTGATCGATTCCAGCGCGACCGCGCCGCGCTTCGAAGCCGTGCTGAGTTGCGACCGCCCGGCGATCGATCTCCTGATCTTCGACACCACCTGCTTTGCCAATGGCTCCGGCCGCATTCGCCGCGTGCTGGCCTGGGCGCGGCGCTGGGACGTGCCGGTCGTGATGGTGCGCAGCCACACCAAGCTCGACTCGCTCGGCGCCGAGTACGGCCGGCTTGGCTCGGTCGCTTTCAGCGATTGGACCAATGCCGGCTCTGCAAGCCGCGTTGCGCTTCAGACGCTGCCGGACGAGACGCGCAACGCCGTCAGGCTGCTCGGCGGCGCGGCGCTGCCGGCGCATTTCCCGCCCTATATCGGGATGCCCGCCTATCGCGAACTGACCGCGCGTCGCGTCGCCGCCATCCTGCGCAACAGCCGGCGCGCGCGGCGTCAATTCGCGACGACGCTTCCCGAACTGACCGCGGAGCTCGACTTCGCGCACGGCCTCTACGTCACGCTGGCAGGCCGCGCGCCTCTGGACGAGGCCACCGCGCGGCAAGCCGCAACCGCCATGAGCGATGATCTCCGGCGCGCCGGGCTGCCGATCCGCCACGCCGGGAGCTTCGGCTTCGATTTCGCTGCGACGGAATGGTTTCACGACGCCACCACGGATCGCTACAGCGTGCGCGTCGCCGTGCCCGACCTGCCGACCGCGATCTGGGACGAACTGACGGACGCCATCGCCGCGTGGTGGTTCGCGCATCAGGGGCGATCCGCGGCGGCGTGACCGCTGCGCCATGGCACGCGCCTTGCCGCCTCAACGGCAAACCTATCATGCCGCAAGGGGGGTCCAATGAGCAGCTCGGATTTCGATGTCACACGCCGCCACGTCGTGCTCGGCGGTCTCGACGCCACCGCACTCAGTGCACTGGCATCGCGCCTCGCTTTGGCGCAGGGATTCGGGGCAACGCCTCGCACCGCTCGCAAGTGACCGGACCCGCTTCGGGAGGAGGGACCAACGGTCCGTCAACTCACAGCCACCCGCGCCGCCTGAACTGCCAATACAGCACGCTGCACACGGTGGCGATGAAGCCGAGCACCGCGTAGTAGCCGTATTGCCATTTCAGCTCCGGCATGTGCTCGAAGTTCATGCCGTAGATGCCGGCGACTGCGGTCGGCACCGCCAGGATCGCGGCCCAGGCCGTGAGCCGACGGGCGATGTCGGTCTGCTGCGCCTGGCCGGCCATCATGCTGGCCTCGAACACGAAGGCGAGGATCTCGCGCAGGGAATCCGCATCCTCCTCGGCGCGCTTGGCGTGGTCGAGGACGTCGCGAAACAGCGGCGCCATCTCGGCATCGATCGCGACGTTGTCGACGTGCTCGAGCCGCTTGCAGACGTCGACCACCGGGCCGACGGCGCGGCGCAGCCGCAGCAGGTCGCGCCGCAGGCGATACAGAAGGTCGACCTCGTGACGCGCGAGCGGCCGCTGCAGCACGACCTCCTCCAGCGTCTCGACCTCCGCCATGATGCTCTCGGTCACCGGGCGGTAGTTGTCGACGATGAAATCGAGGATCGCATAGAGGATGTAGTCCTCGCCCTTGGCGAGCGAGCCGGGACAGCTCTCGCAGCGCTCGCGCACCGCGCCATAGGAGGTCGAGGCGCCGTGGCGCACCGAGACGACGAAGCCGGGGCCGACGAAGACGTGGGTCTCGCCGAACACGATGTGCTCCTTGACGAGCTGCGCGGTGCGGGCGACCACGAACAGCGCATCGCCGTAGCGTTCGACCTTGGGCTGCTGATGCGCCTTCGACGCATCCTCGATCGCGAGCTCGTGCAGTCCGAACTGCTCGGCCACGCGCTGCAGCAGCGCAGCATCAGGCTCATGCAGCCCGATCCACACCACATGGCCCGGCCGCCTGCTCCAGGCGCCGGCCTCCTCGATGGCGATGTCGGCGACGCGGCGGCCATCGGCATAGACGCTGGCCGCGACCACGCCGGGCTCGCGCGACGCGCCGCGCGTGGGCACGGCCGGCGCATCGGCCGCTGTCTGCATCGTGACGGGACGCATGGCTGAATCTCCGCTTTCCGGGCCGACTTTCGACGCGAGGAGTCGCCGGGTCAAGCGTCGCATCAGGTCACGCCGGTGGGGCCGTCGAGCAACTGCCTGACGCGGCGGACCAGATCGGTGCGGCGGTACGGCTTGTTGATGATCTCGAACTCGCCGATGTTGGCATCGGCGCGCTCGACCGCAGCATCGGAATAGCCGGTGGTGAGCAGCACCTTCAATTTCGGCTGGCTCTTGCGCGCCTCACGCGCCAGCACGGTGCCGTTCATGCCGCCGGGCATCACGAGATCGGTGAACAGGAGATCGAAGCGGGCCTCCGAATCCAGCAGCTCGAGCGCGGCATGCGCATTGGCGGCGACCTCGATGCGATAGCCGAAATCCTCCAGGATCGAGCGCGCGAGCTCGGCCACGTCCGGACGATCCTCGACGATCAGAATGCGCTCGCTGCCCGACCGCTCCATCGCCATCTGCGTCCGGATCGAGGGCGCGGCGATCGCCTGCTCGGTCGCCGGAAACAGCAGCTGCACGGTCGTGCCGAGCCCGACCTCGCTGTAGATATAGGTGCTGCCGCCGGACTGCCGCGTGAAGCCGTAGACCATCGCGAGGCCGAGCACGGTGCCCTTGCCCTCCTCCTTGGTGGTGAAGAACGGCTCGGCGACTCGCGCGAGAATATGGTGCGGAATGCCGACGCCGTCGTCGGACACTTTCAGCACGACATAGCGCCCGCCCTTGGGCACGCCGAACTGCACGATGTCCTCCTCCGCGATCTCCCTGTTCTCGGTGCGGATGGTCAACGTGCCGCCGTGCGGCATCGCATCGCGCGCGTTGACGAACAGATTGAGCAGCGCGACCTCCGCCTGGGTCTGGTCGACGCGGCTGTTCCACAGGCCCGGCTGCGCCTTGACGACGATGCGCACGCTGTCGCCGAGCGTGTGGCGCGCCATCTGCACCATGGTCTCGATCATGTTGTTGAGGTTGATCGGCCGGCTGTCGAGCCGCTGCTTGCGCGCGAACGACAATAGCTGCTGCGTCAAGGTCGCGGCCCGGTTGGCGGCCGTGCGGATGTTCTCGACGGCGCGGCGGTGCCGCGGGGCCAGATCGGCGACGGCGCCCTGCAGGGTCTCGGTGTAGCCGATGATGACCTGCAGGATGTTGTTGAAGTCGTGCGCGATGCCGCCGGTGAGCTGGCCGATCGCCTCCATCTTCTGCGACTGCACCAGCGCGCTCTCGGCGTCGCGGCGGCGCGACACGTCGAGCTGCGAGCCGAAATAATAGACCAGCTCGCCGTCGCGGTTGTAGACCGGGCTGACGAACAGCGCATTCCAGAACGCAGCACCATTCTTGCGATAATTGAGGATCTCCACCGCGATGTCCTGGCGGTTGGCGATCGCCGTGCGGATCGCTGCGATGGTGTCGCGGTCGGTGTCCGGCCCCTGCAGGAAACGGCAATTGGTGCCGACGATCTCGGACGTCTCGTAGCCGGTCATTTCCAGGAACGCCCGGTTGGCGAACAGGATCGGATTGTCGGGCCGGCGCGGATCGGTGACGATCATCGGCATCCGCGTGGTCTCGACGGCCGCGAAGAAGATGTCGTGGCGCTCCGATGACAGATCGGATGCATCGCCGCTGTCGACGACCGCGCGATCGCGCTGCGGCTTGTGTTCCAACATGCTTCCTTGCTCCGCCTTCTCTCTCCATGACATGCAGGGTCGCGCCGGCACCGGCGTGAGTTGCGCAACGCGCCCCTTCGATATGCCGATGGATGGGATCGGGTTCCCGCAGGCATGCCTGCGCGCGGGATGGCGGACACAGGGCTCACGAAAATGCGAGGAGGCGGCGGGGGAACAAATCCGGAGGATACGGAAATACCCGAGCCGCATCATCGTCGGCGCATTGCGCGTCCGCCGACGGAGCGCGGCCTACATCACCGGGCAGAGCATCCGGGTCGACGGCGGGCTGACGCGCAGCGTGCGATGCGCTGCATCGTGGTCAGAACATCTCGAAATATTCGCGCTGCTCCCAGTCCGACACCTCGGCCTGGAAGCGCTCGAGCTCGGCGGTCTTGAGGAAGGTGTAGTAGTCGATGAAGGTCGAACCGAAGGCTTCGCGGAAGAACGCGTCCTGCTTCAGCGCATCGACCGCTTCGCCCAAGGATTTCGGCAGGAGATCTGCCTTTGTCTCGTAGGGAACGTCAGCGGACGGGCCGGGATCGATCTTGCGGTCGATGCCGTCGAGGCCGGCTGCGATCTGCGAGGCCATGTAGAGGTAGGGATTGGCGGCGGGCTCGCCGATGCGGTTCTCCAGGCGGGTGGCGCGATCGCCGGGGCCGCCGAGCACGCGGATCATGACGCCGCGGTTGTCGCGGCCCCAGATGGCGCGGTCCGGTGCCAGCGAATAGGCGCGGTAGCGCCGGTAGCCGTTGATCGTCGGCGTCGAAAACAGCGCGGAGGCGCGCGCATGCGCGAGCAGGCCCGCCATGTAGTGACGGCCGAGCGTGGACAGACCTTCGGCGTCCTCCGTCATGAACGCGTTGCTGCCGTCGCGCGCCACCAGCGACTGGTGCAGATGCCAGCCCGACGACATCACGTTGGGGATGCGCGGCCGGCACATGAAGGTGGCGTGATAGCCGTGGCGCTGCGCGATCTGCTTCACGGCGCTGCGGAACAGCACCATCGTATCTGCAGGCGCCACCCCGATGCCCGGCTGCAGCACGAATTCGCACTGGCTCGGCCCGTATTCGAGCTCGATCGAGCGCAACGGCAGGCCGAGCGCGACGAGGTTCGCCCGGATGATCTCGAGCGCCGGCTCCATCTGATCGAAGCGCTGCTCGGTGAGATATTGATAGCCCTGGGTCAGCAGGCTGACCGTCGGCGGCACGCCGGGCTGACCGGGCGAGCCGGCGTCACCGGGCGCGAGCCTGGGATCCTCGACCTTGAAGATGTGGCACTCGACCTCGAGGCCGGCCATGAACTGATAGCCACGCTGATCGAGCGTCGCCAATGTCGACCGATAGAGATTGCGCGTGGCGAACGGCACCGGCGCGCCATTCGCGAAGTACAGATCACACAGCACCCAGCCCGTGCCGGGCGCCCAGGGCAGCACGTGAAAGGTGGTGGGATCGGCGACCATCAGTGCATCGCTGCCGCCCTGCATCTCGGCCATGCCGAAGCCGCCGCCGGCGGTGAACACCGGAAACACGGTGCGATGCGAAGTGTCCTTGGCGAGCAGGGTCGTCGTGATCGAGCAGCCGTCCTCGAGCGAGGACAGCGCCGCATCGACGGTGAGCGTCTTGCCGCGCAGGATGCCGTGCTGGTCCGGGAACGAGAAGCGGATGGTGGTGAGGCCGTGCTCCTCGGCGAGGCGGCGCATGCGCGCTGCGGCCTCGGCCTGCTCGACGGTCCACAACTGATGCTTGTCGACGAAACTCAACGATGGCTCCTCGAATCGTAGGACGGGCAAAGGCGCGTTCGCGGCGCTACCTCCGCCGTTGCGCCAGTGGACGCTGCGAACACGACGCGCCCACCGCCGCGACGGTGCACGTGAATGGTGGGCACGCCGTCGGACGGCACGCTGCGCCGTTCCGCCGGCCTTGGCCACCGTACGGCAACTCGGAGCAAAGTAGCTACTCCGCCGCGCTCAGATGCGGGGCCAGCCGAATGATATCCGCCGGCACCGGCGGGGCCCAGGGGGCGTTGCGGCGGCGGCGGACGTCGACTTCCATCCAGTAGGTCTCCCAGCCGCGCGTCGGCCCGATGCCGTCCATCGTCGCCGGGCCCTGCACGCTGCGGGCCTCCGCGGCATCGAGGAACAGCATCGGCAGCTCGCCGCGCGCGATCGTCTCGATCTGCTCGCGCAGCAGACGGCGGTATTGGATGATGGCCTTGTCGGATTGCCCGAGATGCTCGCGGGTGCGGTCCTGGATCCGGCCCATCGACTCCACCGCCCACTGGTCGTGCACGTTGATGTCGTTGCCCATCCCGGTGTAGGTCGCGGTCGCCTGCTCCTGAGGATCGAAGCCGTAGTCGTTGCTCTTGTTCTTGCGCGAGCGATAGTCCGGCAGCTCATAGAGCTCGAGCCGCTGCGCCCGCATCTTCGCCCGGTCGACCGGCGCGCCATAGCTGGTGAAGATCGCGTACCAGTAGCAGGTCTCGTCATCGACCGGCACGTGCCACTGCGTGATCGTCATCTCCGTGCTCATCGGAATCACGAAGGCATGCGGGAACAGCTGATTGGTGACGCGGACGTGGGTGCGCTCGGCATCGATCTCGCGCAGCGCGATGATGCGCAGGCCGTATTCGGTCCGCTCGACATTGATGATCGGACGATCATATTCGCGCAGCACCTTGGTCATCGGCAGCTCGCTGTCGGCGGAGGCGCCGCGGAACTGCTTGCCATAGGCGGTCGACGTATCCTCGTCCTCGAAGAAGCGGTGCAGGAACGAGGCATGCGCCGGGTCGATGCCGACCTCCAGCGCCTGCAACCAGTTGCATTCGATCAGGCCCTTGAAGGCGAAGGTGTAGGCGTCGGGCGCGGTGAAGCAGTCGAGGTCCGGGAACGCCGGGGCTGCGCCATCGCCGAGCCAGGCCCAGAGGATGCCGCCCTTCTCGACCACGGGATAGGCGCGCTGCTTGACGTTCTTGCACAGCGGCGAGCCGGCCGGTTCGGCCGGCGTCTCCAGGCAATTGCCGTCGGCGTCGAACAGCCAGCCATGGAAGGCGCAACGCAACCCGCCGTTCTCCAGCCGTCCGAAGGCGAGATCTGCGCCGCGATGCGGGCAATCGCGATCAAGTAGTCCGTAGCGGCCCTGCGCATCCTTGAAGAGCACGAAGTCCTGACCGAGCAGCTTCACCGCGCGCACCGGCCGCTCGCCCGCGAGCTCATCGACCAGCGCGGCCGGCTGCCAGTACATCCTCATTAGTTTACCGGCGGGCGCGCCGAGTCCGACGCGCGTGATCAGGTCGTTTTGCTCCTGGCTCATCATGATGGCCGTCTCTCCTGTTCCGTCGCAAGTCGGGCGTTGAGCGTCACGCGATCATCTAATAATGTTCGCTAGACGAACACATGTTCGCCCAGATTAGATTCGCTTTAAGTGGGGAGAAGCGCAAGTGAAAAAGCTACAACCGAAGCCGAGGGGCAAACGGACTGCAGCTTCACTGCAGCCGAAAACAACAACAGCGGATCATGTCAGGCCGATGCCGAAACTGAAGCGCACTGATGAGGAGAAGAAGCAGGCTCGGGGCGACGGTCCCGAGTTCGTGGAAGCGCTCGATCGCGGCCTGCGGGTGATACAAGCCTTCAGCCGCGAGGGCCGGCCGATGACGCTGAGCAAGGCCGCGGAACTCACCGGCCTTGCTCGCGCCACGGTGCGACGGATTCTGCTGACCCTGAAGGCCTCCGGCTTCGTCCATGGCGACGACCGGCTGTTCTCGCTGACGCCGCGCGTGCTGCTGCTGGCCTCCAGCTATCTCGCCTCCAACCAGATCAACAGCGTGATGCAGCCGTTGATGGACAGCACGGCCAGCGAGGCGCGCGAGGTCTGCTCGCTCGCCGTCCTCGACGGCGAGTCGGTCGTCTTCATCGCGCGCGCGACGTCGGCGCGGATGTTCTCGACCGGGCTCGAAATCGGCTATCGGCTACCGGCGTTCTGCACGTCGGTCGGCCGCGTGTTGCTGAGCCGGATGCCGGACGATCAGTTGCGCCAGGCCGTCGAGCGCATGACGCTGACCGAGATGACGCCGCAGACGATCACCGACAAGGAAGCATTGCTCGCGTCGATCATCGCCGTCCGCGACGACGGTTACTCGCTCGTCGACGGTGAGGCGGAGGAGGGTTTCCGCTCGATTTCAGTGCCGATTCGCCGCTATGACGGCGGCATCATCGCCGCCGCCAACATCGGCGGCCACGTCGATCGCATCGGCGTCGACGAGATGAAGGAGCGCTTCCTGCCGCTGCTGAAGAAGCTCGCGGCGACGGCGCAGCCACTGCTCGTCTGATCGTCGGGGAGAGGCCTCGGCCGCTGGCGCGCTGGCTCTCGCTCGCGCATCAGGTCACGCCACCGCAACCTTCGCATCGAACTCGCGGCCACGAGCGCCGCTGCTCCATCCGGCAGCGACATCGCCGGGACGCATCGTCGCGCCGCTGATCGAGCACATCGTCCCGACCCTCGCTGCATCGCGGATCGGCGCACTCGCCGTTCTCGTGAGAGCCGGACTTCGCGCGACAATCGTTCCGATGTCATCACGGACAGCGCGGTGCTACCAACTCATCGCCGCAACAGGACGAGAGAGCCGGCCATCGCCGGCCACGTGAAGTTACCGGCTGCCCGAACTAATCGTTGTAGTCGCAAGCCTTCCGACGCCTGGCCCCACGCCCATTACGTGATATTATCGTGACGCTCGACCCTGTTTGCCACGATTGACGATCCATCCAGGTATCATCGCGCTGCGTGCGATGGTGGCATGATCCGGAGCGGAAGTAGTTCGACCTCCGCCTCGCGCGCGAATTGCGGACGACGCCACCAGATTGCCGCGAATGGCGCCGCAATCACGAAAGCCAAAGGCGCCGCGGCCCAAGCAGCATCGCGTGCGACCCGATCACTGCGTCCGTCCGGCCATACGCCGTCGCGAAGAGGCGCAGGAGGAGCCAGGGCAAGGCTGAGGACGAGGTCGTCGCCCTGGGCGGCGGGCGCGAAGCGGAGCACATCGTTGGACATCGGCCGCCTCACGCGCGTAAATGGCATGCCGGGTGGAAAACACCCGGACCAGGTGAACGCCGTTTCCGGGGGAAGACCCATGACTGATGCGCTGCCGCTCGTGCTGGTGCCTGGACTGATCTCGTCGCCCCGCATCTATGCGCCGGTCATCCCGGCGCTGTGGCGGCTCGGGCCGGTGATGGTGGCCAACCACATCCGCGATGACAGCATGGCCGCGATCGCCCGCCGAATCCTGGCCGAGGCGCCGCCGCGCTTCGCGCTCGCGGGACATTCGATGGGCGGCTACATCGCTTTCGAGATCATGCGCCAGGCGCCGGAGCGCGTGGGCCGGCTGGCGCTGATCAACACCCAGGCGAGGCCCGACACGCCGGAGGCGAGTGCCCGCCGCCGCACCATGATCACCCGCGCCAAGGAGGGCGACTATCACGGCGTGGTCGACGAGCTGTTCTCAGGCTTCGTGCATCCGTCGCGCCAGGATGATCCGCGGCTGCGCCAGCTGGTGCACGACATGGCCGAGGAGGTCGGCGTCATCGGCTTCATCCGGCAGCTGACGGCCATCATGTCGCGCCCGGACTCGCGGCCGACACTGACCGCGATCCGCTGCCCGACCCTGGTGCTCACCGGCGACACCGACAACACCATCCCGAACAGCCTGTCGAAGGAGATGGCCGACGGCATCGACGGCAGCTGGCTGGTCGTGCTGGAGAATTGCGGTCACCTGCCGCAGCCCGAGCAGCCGGAGGAGACCGCGCAGGCGCTGATGGAGTGGCTCAGGGGGTGAGATCGCCAATGAGCCATCATATGAGACTCTGCACGCTGGCCGGTGGCAACTCACCGGAATGCAGCGTATATTGCGACAATGCTGGATAACGCCAAAATCGCCAAGATCGCCCGCGAGGTCGCCACTGCGAATCTGAGCAGCTCCGCCGCGGTAACAGACGTCACGACGGCGTCCTATGCGGACTCCGAAGGCCGTGACGCGCTGCGGATCACCATCGTATTGAGCCCCATCCAAGGGACCAACATCGAGGGAGAAGCAGTACTGGATACGCTGGTCCAGATCCAAGAGCAGCTCCAGGCCGCAGGCGAGGACCGTTTTCCGCTGATCGAATACGAGGCGGAGAACGAGGCCGTTGGCGATACTTAATCCGGAGCATCTGTTTCAGCAGGCTGAGCAGTTGATCGTTCCGCCTGCGGCGGGGCCACCACGGCAGGTGAACATCCGTCGCGCAATTTCGGCTGCGTACTATGGATTGTTTCATGCAACGCTCATCGCCGCTGCAGATCAATTCGTTGGCAAGACGAAACAAGGGACACCTTCATACGCCCTCGTCTATAGAGCCGTGGATCATCGAGACCTCCGATTGCTATGCGAGGAGATCAAAAAGTCGAAGCTCTCCGCCAAATATCTCCCGTTTGCGCCCTCTGGAGGCTTTGGAGCAAACCTTCAAGCGTTCGCATTCGCTGTCCTGGAGCTGCAAGAGAAACGCCATGAAGCCGACTATAATCCGATGATCCGCGTCAAAACCCTGGATGCGCAGCTCGCCATCAGAATGGCGAGAGCTGCATTGGCGAGCTTCGAAGCCGCTCGCGTCCAAAACCAGGAAACTTTCCTGACATTGTTGACGTTGTTGCTATTCCCGCCCCGCTGAGCCAGGACGGAAAGCCAACTACGCTTCGCTGACTCTTCCCTTCCCCACCCGCAACCCGTCCACGAACACATCGAGCAGCCGCAGCACGCTCTGCTGCCAGCCGGTCTGGTCGTGCATGTAGCACATGCCGATCAGCGCACGCAGGACGTCGTCGGCGCTGATGTCGCTGCGAATCTCGCCGGCCTCGACGGCCCGCGACAGCAGCGCGCCGATCGAGCGGGTGAGATGGCCGTGCGAATAGGCGGCGAGCTCGGAGTTCGCGTTCATGACGATCGCCAGTGCGGCCATCATGCCCTTCTTGGTGGCGACGAACTGCACCGTCGAGCGCAGCCAGCGCCGCAGCGCCTCGACCGGCGACGGCTCGCTCTTCAGCGCCTCGGCGAGCTCCGAGAGCTGCTCGACCTCGCGCCGGTACACCGCCTCGAACAGGTCCTCGCGGGTGGGGAAGTGACGATAGAGCGTGCCGATGCCGACGCCGGCCTGGCGCGCCACCGCTTCCAGGCTGGCTTCGGCGCCGCCGGCGCTGAACACCGCCTTAGCGGCCTCCAGCACGCGCTCGCGATTTCGCTGCGCATCGGCGCGCGGCTTGCGCGGCCGCTCTTGTGGTTTCGTCTGCATCTCACCAGCTCTTGATGACGGACCGTTCATGTCCCCTTGCTAAACGGAGGAACCCTCCGTATAAATAGACCTGCCGCCCGGGACAGCCAACCTTCCTGAGCTGTCGTCCCGCGGTCGCTGGATCTGGACGGACCATCGCCCGTAAGGCGGTGCCCGCTGCGATCCGATTAGGCCATCGCTTCGATCGGAACAACGCATGAATTGGACTGTCAGACTCACCGTCAACGGTGAGCCGCGAACGCTTGCGCTCGACGACCCCAGGGTCACCCTGCTCGACCTGCTGCGCGAGCGCCTCCACCTCACCGGCACCAAGAAGGGCTGCGACCGCGGCCAGTGCGGCGCCTGCACCGTCCTGGTCGACGGCCGCCGCATCAACTCCTGCCTGACGCTGGCCGTCAGCCTCGACGGCGCCGCGATCACCACCATCGAAGGACTGGCTCAAGGCGACCAGCTGCACCCGGTGCAGGAAGCCTTCATCGCCCATGATGCCCTGCAATGCGGCTTCTGCACGCCGGGCCAGATCATGAGCGCGGTCGGGCTCATCAATGAAGGCCAGGCCGGCGACGACCCGGACCGCGTCCGGGAAGGCATGAGCGGCAATCTGTGCCGCTGCAGCGCCTATGTCGGCATCGTCGAGGCCGTGCTCGACGCGCAGGCGACGCTTGCTGACAAGACGGAGCGCGCGGCATGAACCGGTTCGACTATGTGAAGCCGTCGAGCGTCGCCGAAGCGATTGCCGCCGCCGGCGCACCCGGCGCCGCCTATCTCGCCGCGGGCACCAACCTGCTCGACCTGATGAAGGGCAATGTCGTCCGACCGGCACGGCTGGTCGACATCTCGCATCTCGCCGAGCTCACGCGCATCGAGACGCTCGGCAATGGCGATGTCAGGATCGGCGCGCTGGTGCGCAATGCCGATCTCGCGCATGATTCAGGCTTCGCGCGCGACTTTCCGGCGGTGGCGGAAGCGCTGCTGTCCGGCGCGTCGGCGCAATTGCGCAATGCGGCCACCGTCGGCGGCAATCTGCTGCAGCGGACGCGGTGCGCCTATTTCTACGACCCGGCGTCGGCCTGCAACAAGCGCACGCCTGGCGCCGGCTGCGACGCCCGCGGCGGCGACAACCACCAGCACGCTGTGCTGGGCTGGAGCGAGGCCTGCATCGCCACCAATCCCTCGGACTTCTGCGTGCCGCTGGCGGCGTTCGATGCCGTGGTCGAGATCGAAGGCAAAGCGGGCCGGCGCGAGGTCGCGCTGGAGGCGCTGCATCTGTTGCCCGGCAGCACGCCGGAGAAGGAGACCGTGCTCGCGTCGGGCGACATGATCGTCGCGATCCGGCTGCCGGCGGCTGCACGCGCCTTCGCCAGGCATGCGCGTTATCTGAAGGTCCGCGAGCGCAATTCCTACGCGTTCGCGATCGTCTCGGCGGCAGCCGGTCTCGTGATCGAGAACGGCAGCATCAAGCAGGCGCGCCTGGCGCTCGGCGGCGTCGCTGCCAAGCCATGGCGTGCCCACCAGGCCGAAGCACTGCTCGCAGGGCAGCCCGCGGATGCGCGCCTGTTCGAACGCGCCGCCGAGGCGGCGCTGCACGACGCAAAGCCCTCCGGCGACAACGCCTACAAGATCCCGCTCGCGCGCAGCCTGATCGTGCGCGCGCTGCAAGCCGCGAGCCAAGGCACGCCGTCGCGCATGCCGGCGCTGCCGGCCTCTCCCTTCTCCTCCGTTCCAGGAGTGCTTCATGACGCCTGAGCTCAATCTCTCCCGCGATCCCGCCCATATCAGACACGGCTCCAACATCGGCCAGTCGCTGTCGCGCGTCGATGGCCGCGCCAAGGTCACCGGCACGGCACGCTACGCCGCCGACAACAATCCGCCCGGCCTGCTCTATGCCGTGCTCGCCGTCTCCAGCATCGCGCGCGGCCGCGTCGTCGCGCTCGACGTCGAAGCCGCCAAGGCGCATCCCGGCGTGGTCGAGGTGATGACCTCCGCCAACCGGCCGCCGCTGCACGCCGATCCCGACGGCAAGCCTAATCCGTTCGCGTTCCGGTTCGAGGCGCTGCAGAACGATCGCGTGCGCTACGCCAACCAGCCGATCGCGCTCGTCGTCGCCGAGAGCCTGGAAGCAGCGACCGAAGGCGCCGCTCTGCTGTCCCCGCGCTACGAAGTCGAGCCGGCCCGCATCGGGCTCGACGCCAGCGACGCCTACGTGCCGCCTGTGGTCGGCATGGGATTTCCTGCCGAGAGCTACCATGGCGATGTCGAGGCCGCGCTGGCGGGCAGCGACAGGCAGATCACCGCGACCTATGAGACCCCGGCGCACTATCACAACGCGATGGAGCCGCATGCGATCGTCGCCGAATGGCAGGGCGATCGCCTCGTCATCGACACGCCGACCCAGGGCCTCGTGATGATGCGCGGGCGCCTCGCCGAGCTGTTCGGCATCGCGCCGGAGAGCATCCTGATCCGCAGCCCCTATCTCGGCGGCGGCTTCGGCGGCAAGGGCCTCATCGCGGGACCGCAGATCCTCGGCATCCTCGCCGCGAAGCTGACCGGACGTCCGGTGAAGCTCGTGGTGCGCCGCGAGCAGCTCTACGGTCCGTTCGGCCATCGCTCGCCGACCCGGCAGACGTTGCAGCTCGGCGCAAGCGGCGCGGGACAATTGTCGGCGATCCATCATCACGCGCGGATCGCGACCTCGAGCTTCGAGGATTTCTACGAGGCGGCGGCGCATGTCACGCACACGCTGTATACCGCGCCGGCGATCGCGACCACCTATGACGCGGTGCGCATGGACACCGGCACGCCGCTGTTCGTGCGCGCGCCCGGCATCGCGCCGGGCTCGATCGCGCTGGAAAGCGCCGTCGACGAGATGGCCGAGGCCTGCGGCCTCGATCCGCTCGCCTTCCGGGTCAAGAACTACGCCGAGGTCGAGCCGGCCACCGGCAAGCCGTTCTCGTCCAAGGCGCTGCGCGAGTGCTACACGCAAGGTGCGGAGCGTTTCGGCTGGTGGGAGCGGCCGCTGAAGCCGCGCACGATGCGCGACAAGGACGGCTTCCTGGTCGGCTGGGGCATGGGCACGGCGACGTTCCATGCGCTGATGTTCGCAGGCCAGGCGCGCGCGGTGATCCGGCGCGATGGCAGCGGCGTGGTGGAGAGCGGCGCGCACGACATGGGCCAGGGCGCGTGGACCGCGTTCGCACAGATCGCCGCGGATTCTCTCGCGCTCGATCTCGACCAGGTCACGTTCAAGGCCGGAACGTCGGATCTGCCGGATGCCGGCATCGCCGGCGGCTCGGCCCACACGGCGACCGTGGGCACCGCGATCCACAATGCGGGAGCCGCGGTCATCGCGAAGCTTGCCGGGCTTGCGACGGCGGATGAGCGCTCGCCACTGTTCGGCGCCGGCAATGCCGGCGTGATCGCTCGCAACGGGCGGCTGCTGCGGCGCGACGATGACAGCCGCGGCGAGAGCTATGCCGACATCCTGGCCCGCGCCGGTCTCGCCGAGATCGAGGGCTTCGGCTCAGGCGTGCCCGATCCCGCCGCCAACGAGCAGTACGCGATGAGCTCGCATGGCGCCGTCTTCGCCGAGGTCAAGGTCGATCCCGATCTCGGCCAGGTCAGGGTGACGCGGATGGTCGGCGCGTTTGCGGCCGGGAGGATCATCAATCCGAAGCTGGTGAACAGCCAGCTCATCGGCGGCATGATCTGGGGCATCTCGCTGGCGCTGCACGAGGAGGCCGTCACCGACCGGCGCAGCGGCCGCATCATGAACGCCAATCTCGGCGAGTATCATGTCCCGGTGAATGCCGACGTCCCGGCGATCGAGGCGTTCACGGTCGAGGAGCACGATCCGTTCGTCAACCCGCTCGGCATCAAGGGCGTCGGCGAGATCGGCATCACCGGCTCCGCCGGGGCGGTCGCCAACGCGGTGGCGCACGCGACCGGCATTCGGATCAGGCGCTTTCCGGTGCGGATCAGCGATCTGGTCTCGCGCCAATGACATTGGCGCGTTGAGGACCGGCACGAAGCCTCCGTTCTCTTGGCCGAGAGCGGAGGCAAGCGACGGCGCTCCGTCTACGCTGCCTGCCTCGCGAAGGTCCGCCTGAACCACGCCAGGAACGCCTCGCGATTTTGGCCGGGGTCGAACTCGACATGCAGCGCGTCCTTTTCACGGGCGCGAACCCGATATTGCACGCTGCCGTCGAAGCCGCTGAATTCCATGACGCCGCGATCGCCGATGCCAGGCTCGGGGTCGAAGCGGAACCAGGCGCCGCCTTCGGAAATGTCCACCAGATCGGCCTTCACCGCGCCCCTGCGATCGTCGACGACCTTGATCGACAGGCTCGACTTCAACCGCGGCGACTGACGGCGATCGGCTTCGGCGGTCGCGGCCCTGACGGCCTTCACCAGCGTGGCACGGAGCGAGGTCAGGCCCGTTGCCACGGAGCCGATGGCGTTGCGCACCTCGGCGGCCCGATCGTTGACCATGCCGGCGTCCCTGCCGACATTGCCGATCTTGGACGACACATCGCGCGCCGCGCTCGCCGACGACCGGACCGAGCGGCTGATCTCCTGGGTCGCCGCGTGCTGCTCCTCCATCGCCGCGGCGATCGAGGCTGCGACCTCGTCGATCTCGGAAATCTGGCTGCCGATGCCTTCGACGACGTCGACGGTCGCCTGCGTGGTGGTCTGCACCTCGCCGATCAGGCGCGAGATCTCCTCGGTCGATTTGGCGGTCTGATCCGACAGCGATTTGACCTCGGCCGCAACCACGGCAAAGCCGCGGCCGGCGTCGCCGGCGCGCGCCGCCTCGATGGTGGCATTGAGCGCCAAAAGGTTGGTCTGCTCGGCGATGCCGCCGATCAGGTTGGAGACCTCGGCGATCTTGTCCACGGCCGCGGACAAGGAGAGCATCGTGTTCTTCGCCTTCTCGCGCTCCGTCACCGCCGATTTGGTGATCGCGCTGGCGCGCGCCACCTGGCTCGAGATCTCGCGGATCGCCGAGCTCAGTTGCTCGGCTGCCGACGAGACCGTCTGGGCATTGGAGAGCGACTGCTCCGAGGCTGCGGCCACCGATTGCGCATCGGTCGACAGCTCCTCGGCCAGTTTCGAGAGGCCTGCGGCGACGGCCTCGACCTGGCGCGATGCGCCGGCCGCAGCTTCGACGGACGTCTCGGTCTCGCGCTCGATCACGTCGGCCATGTCGAGCATGGCGCGCTTCTTATGCTCCTCGGCGGCCAAACGGTCGCGCTCCTGCTTGTCGCGCAGGCTCGCATTCTCCAGCGCGTTGGTCTTGAAGATGCTCAGCGCGCCCGCCATCGCGCCGATCTCGTCGCCGCGTTCCGAATAGGAAATGTCGGCCGACAGATCGCCCTCGGCGATCTGCCGCATCAAGCCGGTCATGCGCGACAGCGGACGGACGACGCCGATCACCAGCCCCGACATGCCGGCGACGACCAGAGCCAGAACGATGCCGGACACGGTCCACACGACGATGGAGATGCTGCGATCCTGGGTCGCCGCCGTGGCCTCCATGTCCGCATTCAGCTTGTTCGCCTTGTCGACCAGCGTATCGATCACCGCGCGGTGGGCGGCGTAGGCTTCGGCCAGCCGGGCATAGGCGGCATCGGCCTTCGCCATGTCGCCGGAGCGCAGCGCCGGGATCAACTCGGCCTCCAGGGCCTGCCAGAATTTCCGGACCTCACCGTCCGATCGTTCGACCAGCAGCGACTTCAGATCAGGCTGCAGCGCCGAGCCGGTCCAGAACGTCTTGCGATCCTCGTAGTCCTTCTTCAGCTGCGAGAGCTTACTGACATGCGTGTCGAGATCCTTCGGCGTCCGGAGTGCGAGGGTCGCCTCGAGATAGGCCTCGAGGACATATTCAGGCGGCGGCAGGATGTCGGCCACCAGATCATTGCCGAGCTTGATCTTGTCATACAGCGGCCCGCCGACCTTGAGCTCGCGCAGCGCATAGGCGCTGGTCAGCACGACCGCACCGAAGCCGAGTGCGAGCACAAGGCCAAAAGCCGCAATGAACGTGGAAATGGAGAGACGCATCTTCATGTCGGCGGCACATTTCGCTGGAGGGTGGACTGCACCCGCCGTCGCCCCGCCGGAGCCCTCTCCGCTCGCTTGCATGGAGCTGGTCCGTCCGGAACGACCGGCATCGAGTCGTCAATTTGATCAGCGTGCACAACCTTTTCTCAGGGAAGGTAAATTTCCGCCCCCGTAGAAATGCGGTCCGGCCCGACTCGATCGGGGGACGCAGGCGCTCCGCCCACTATGACCTGGCGCAAGGCGGCGGGAGGCGGATCTGCGAACATGCGCGCATCGCCGCTCAGGAGCTACCATGTCGAAACCCATCCCGGACAAGGCCGAGATCGCGCTCGAATATCCCGACAAATTCTATGCCGGCACGTTCGAGCATTCCTCGCGGTTCGAAGCCCATCTCGAATCATCTGGCCTGGCATTGACCCTGGAGCGCCCCGGCCCCGAGGACGTCCGCAAGTCGATCCATATGCATCTGAACTTTGGACTGCTCGCCGCGATCCTTCACGAGCTCGCCGCCGGCATCGCTTCGATGCCCAAGGACGACATCGTTCATCGCGAGCAGCTGCGCGACGCAGTCGCGGCCCTGCATCGAGCTCTTAACGCGCCTTAACCGGTTGTGCCGCGGCGGCACAAAGGGGCCCGGCGTTAACTCCCGGTTCAGCCTTCGTTAGTGCATTGCTAACTACGCCAGAACCTTTGCCCGCAGAAGGTCGGGTTGGAGGCCAGTGTGCTGCGCGAGTGACAGCATTTTATTCGAAAGCAATCTATCTCCGATCCATCGACGGCGCGCGCTGCGCGAGCCTTGTTAGTTGAGTATCGGAGACCCGCCATGAAGAAGATCCTGTTCGCAACCGTTGCAGTCGCCGCGCTGGCCTCGGCCCAGTCCGCTGTCGCCGCCGATCTCGGCGCCCGGACCTATCCCTACGCCACCAAGGCGCCGCCCGCCTATGCCGCTCCGATCTACAACTGGACCGGCTTCTATCTCGGCGCCCATCTCGGCGGCGCGTTCTCCAGCGACAACAACTTCTCCGGCCTCGCCACCGGCAACAACTCCAACGGCCGCTTCCTGGGCGGCGTGCAGGTCGGCGCCGACTGGCAGTTCGCACCGACCTGGGTGATCGGCGCCGAGGGCCAGTACAGCTGGCTGAGCGGCAGCGTCGGCGCCGCCTTCCCCGGCGGCCTCGTCTACACCAACAGCCAGCGCGGCCTCGGCTCGATCACCGGCCGCTTCGGCTACACCTGGGGTCCGGGCCTGCTCTACGTGAAGGGCGGCTACGCCTATTCCGACAACAACGAGAAGGTGACGTTCGCCGGCACGCCGGTCGGCTTCGCGACCAATGGCGACCATCGCAACGGTTGGACCGTCGGCGGCGGACTCGAATACATGTTCGCGCCCAACTGGTCGGCCAAGGCCGAGTATCAGTACTACAATTTCGGCAGCGCCACCTTCACGGCGCCCGCCGCGCTGGTCCCGACCGGCAGCTTCACCACCGACGACCACACCTTCAAGGCTGGCGTGAACTACCGCTTCAACTGGGGCGCTCCGCTCGCGGCCCGCTACTGATCCGCAGGCGTCAAATAACAACAAACGACGGGAAGGCCGGCAGCGATGCCGGCCTTTTCTGTCATAGGTTATCGAAAGCGCGGCTCAACAATCCTTTCCGTCCTGTTAAATGCCGCACGGTGAAATGCGAAAATGCGAGAAAACTCAGCGCTGCCCGAGTAGTTTCCCGGATTTGTTAACCGCCCGCCGCGATACTGCCTGCAAGCAACAGCTCCAAGTAGTGCATATCGGGGGACACCAGAGATGGCGATTCGGTTCAGCTTCAGCAGGGTGCTCGGAGTCCTGCGACCTGGATGGGGCGTCCGCGGCAGCCTGTTCGCAGCCTTCGCAGTGATCGCCGGCATGGCGATCGCGATCAGCGTCGCTGCGGGACTGATGCTGCGACACGTCGGCGGCACCATGGTCGAGCTCTCGGACCGCGAGATCCCGCGCCTCACCTCGAGCCTGCAATTGCTGGCGCAGAGCTCCGGCCTGGCCAGCCTCGGCCCGGCGCTGCTGCAGTCCCAGAGCGAGGACGCGCTCAACGATCGCCTGAAGAAGATGCAGGAGATCCAGAAGACCACGCAGGAGCGCCTGAGCGAGATCAGCGCGCTCGGCGCCGCGAAGAGCGTGGTGGCGCCGCTCGCCGAGACCATCAAGAACATCAACGAGGCCAATCAGAGCCTGGTGTCGGCCGCACGCGAGCGTCTCGAAGTCGCGGCCCTGCACAACAAGCAGTATGACGCGCTGCGCAAGGCGCAGGCGGACTTCACTGCCGCCGCCAACGAGCCGATGCTGGATGCCCAGACGCAGCTCAACGCCGTGCTCGGCGCAGCCGAGGTGTCGGCAGACGACGCAACGGCGGCCGCACGGTTCGTCGAGCAGCTCGGCAACGTGATCGCGTCCGGCAACCTGCTGGTGGCGCAGATGGCCGCCGCGCTCTCGGCCAACGACAGCGACACGCTGGAGACGATCGAGCGGCAGTTCAAGGAGGCGGTGGCGCAGCTCAAATCCAATTTCGAATTGCTGCCGACCGGCCGCAGCACCAAGGCAATCCACGATGCCGCGCTGAAGCTCGCCGCACTCGGCGAGGGCAAGGCCCGCGTGTTCAAGACGCGCGAGAAGGAGCTCGACGCCAACGATTACGGGCAGACCGTGCTGGAGGAGACGCGCAAGCTCAATGTCGGTCTCGACATCAGCGTGCAGCAGCTCGTCGAAGGCGTGCGCAAGTCGACCGAAAGCGCCACCAGCACGGCGGGCCGTGACATCGAGCTGGCAACGCTCGGCATGGTCGGTGCCGGCGCAGCCACGCTGCTCGGCTCGGTGCTGTTCGTCTGGCTCTATGTCGGCGGCAACATCCTGCGCCGGATCAAGCGGCTGCAGCAGGCGATGCAGACGCTGTCGAGCGGCGATCTCGACACCGAGATTGCGGCCTCGAAGCAGCGCGACGAGATCGGCGCGATGGTCGACACCCTGCAGGTGTTCCGCGACAACATGGTCCGTGCCCGTACCCTGGCCGCCGAGCAGGACCGCGAGAATGCCGCCAAGGCCGAGCGCGCCGCGCGCATGGAGGCGCAGATCGCCGCGTTCGAGGCGACGGTGCGCAGCGCCCTCGGCACGCTGCAGAACTCCGCCACGGCCATGCAGGCGACCGCGCAGAGCATGTCGCAGACCGCCGACCAGTCCAACTCGCTGGTCAATGCGGTCGCGGCGGCTGCCGAGGAGACCTCGGTCAACGTCCAGACCGTGTCGGCCGGCACCGAGCAGTTGTCGTCGTCGATCGCGGAGATCAGCCGCCAGGTCGTGACCTCGGCCCAGATCGCCAAGAAGGCGGTCGAGGAAGCCGGCGCCACCGACTCGACGATGCAGGGACTCGCCGACAATGCGAGCCGCGTCAGCGTCGTCGTCGACCTGATCCAGGCGATCGCCTCGCAGACCAACCTGCTCGCGCTCAACGCCACCATCGAGGCGGCGCGCGCGGGCGAGGCCGGCCGCGGCTTCGCGGTGGTCGCGCAGGAGGTGAAGAGCCTGGCGAGCCAGACCGCCAAGGCCACCGACGAGATCCGCACCCAGATCGCAGGCATGCAGCAGGTCGCCTCGTCGGCCGTGTCGGCGATCCGCAACATCGGCGAGACCATCGCCGAGATCGACAACGTCACCACCGCGATCGCCGCCGCCGTCGAGCAGCAGGGCACCGCGACGCACGAGATCGCCCGCAACATCCAGCAGGCGGCCTCCGGCACCACCGAGGTCTCCAACAACATCACCGGCGTCTCCAGCGCCTCGGCCCAGGCCGGCACCTCCGCCAACGAGGTGCTCAGCGCCTCGGAGGCGCTGCGCCGCGAGGCCGACACCTTGCGCGCCGAGGTCGATTCGTTCCTGACCAACATAAGGGCGGCGTAGTTGCTACTCGCCGGTCATTCCGGGACAATCGTCAATGCGCTTTACGCATTGGCGATTGAACCCGGAATCTCGAGCTTATGAGCGCAGGACAATCTCGAGATTCCGGGTTCGAGGCCTGCGGCCTCGCCCCGGAATGATGGGGCGTGGCGAAGCAGAAGGCGTCGAGGCAGGTCATGCTGGCGCGACCCGAAGCACCTTCCGTACCCCGGAATGCCGTCCAGCCATGTGTTTTTCGGCTGGCGCTCGCCCGCAGCGGCCGTTAATCGATGAGGCATGACGAAGACAGACACCGTTCACTCCTCCGCCGAAGCCCTGCGCTATCCCTGGGAGCAGCATCCCGGTGAGGACCAGGTCGTCGAGGTCGCGCCCGGCGTGCTGTGGCTGCGCCTGAAGCTGCCGTTCCGCCTCAACCATGTGAACATCTATCTGCTCGCCGATGGCGACGGCTGGGTCGCGGTGGACTCAGGCTTCGGCAACGAGGAGTCGATCGCCGCCTGGACGCGGCTGCTCGATGGTCCGCTCAAACACGTCAAGATCAGCCGGCTGATCGTGACGCATTCGCATCCCGACCATGTCGGGCTCGCCGGCTGGATCGTCGAGCGCTTCAACTGCCCGCTGGTGATGTCGCAGGTCGAGTACCTGCAGTCGGTCTATCACCAGAACCGCGGCACCGAGGAGCGCCGCGATGCCCAGCGGCTGTTCTTCCGCCGCCACGGCATGGACGAGACCCTGACCGACAAGCTGCTCGGCCGCGGCCAGGAATATCTGCAGCGCGTCTCGGTGCTGCCGGCCTCTTACCGCCGCATCTCCCATGGCGACGAGATCCAGATCGGCAGCCGGCGCTTCAAGGTCATCACCGGCGGCGGCCACGCGCTCGACCAGGTCATGCTGTATTGTGCCGCCGACAAGCTGTTCCTGTCCGCCGACCAGGTGCTGAGCAAGATCTCGCCCAATGTCAGCGTCTGGGCGGTCGAGCCCGACCAGAACTCGCTCGGCGAATATCTGGCTTCGCTGGCGAGCCTCACCACCACCCTGCCCTATGACGTGCTGGTGCTGCCAGGCCATGGCGTGCCGTTCTACGGGCTGAAGACGCGCATCAAGCAGCTCGCCGACCACCACGAGGAGCGCTGCCGGATGATCGCGGACGCCTGCCGCGACGAGCCGAAGACCTCGGCGCAGCTCGTGCCGGTCGTGTTCCACAAGCACGTGCTCGACCCGCACCAGATGGGCTTTGCCGCCGGCGAGCTGATCGCCCACGTCAACTACATGCTGGTCGAGGGTCGGCTGACCGGCCAGGATGTCGACGGCGTGCTGCATTATCGCACCACCTGAGGCCGCGGAGCTGTGCCGCCGCCGCGTCGCCGCAATCCGGGCGCCGTTCGGCCGAGATCACTCCTCCCTTGGACAAATCGCCCAATTCCCGCCGTGGGATTCCGGCTCGACAGCGGCTCTGGAAACGCTCTAAGAAGACCTCACGCCACGCATGCCGCGAGGTTTTCACTTCAGGTGCTGCACTGCAGCGCGCCAGTTCGGGTTTCGTGATGGACTACAGCCAGTACTTCAGTGCCGCCCTCGGTCGCCTGCATGATGAGCGTCGCTACCGTGTCTTCGCCGATCTCGAACGCATCGCCGGCCGGTTCCCGCATGCGACCTGGCACTCGCCGAGCGGACCACGCAATGTCGTGATCTGGTGCTCCAACGACTATCTCGGCATGGGCCAGCACCCGAAGGTGGTCGGCGCGATGGTCGAGACCGCGACCCGCGTCGGCACCGGCGCCGGCGGCACCCGCAACATCGCCGGAACCCATCATCCCCTGGTGCAGCTCGAGGCCGAACTCGCCGACCTCCACGGCAAGGAAGCGGCTCTGCTGTTCACCTCCGGTTATGTCTCCAACCAGACCGGCATCGCCACGCTCGCCAAGCTGATCCCCGACTGCCTGATCCTGTCGGACGCGCTGAACCACAATTCGATGATCGAGGGCGTGCGCCAGTCCGGCTGCGAGCGCCAGATCTGGCGCCACAACGACCTCGGCCATCTCGAAGAGCTCCTGATCGCGGCCGGCCCGAACCGGCCGAAGCTGATCGCCTGCGAGAGCCTGTATTCGATGGACGGCGACGTCGCGCCGCTGGCGGCGATCTGCGATCTCGCCGAGCGCTACAACGCGATGACCTATGTCGACGAGGTGCATGCGGTCGGCATGTACGGCCCGCGCGGCGGCGGCATCGCCGAGCGCGACGGCGTCATGCACCGCATCGACATCCTCGAAGGCACCCTCGCCAAGGCGTTCGGCTGCCTCGGCGGCTACATCGCCGCCAAGGGCGAGATCATCGATGCCGTGCGCTCCTATGCGCCGGGCTTCATCTTCACGACCGCGCTGCCGCCGCCGATCTGCTCGGCCGCCACGGCTGCGATCAAGCACCTGAAATCGTCGAGCTGGGAGCGCGAGCGCCACCAGGACCGCGCCGCTCGGGTGAAGGCGATCCTCAACGCCGCCGGCCTGCCGGTGATGACCAACGACACCCACATCGTGCCGCTGTTCGTCGGCGATCCCGAGAAGTGCAAGCAGGCCTCCGACCTGCTGCTGGAAGAGCACGGCATCTACATCCAGCCGATCAACTACCCGACCGTCGCCAAGGGCGCCGAGCGCCTGCGCATCACGCCCTCGCCCTATCACGACGACGGCCTGATCGACCGCCTCGCCGAGGCCCTGCTGCAGGTCTGGGAACGGCTGGGCCTTTCGCTGCACAAGAAGGCGATGGCGGCGGAGTAGCCCTTCGTAGCCCGGGTGAGCGCAGCGACACCCGGGTTCGCCTCGGCAGCTCATAGGACCCCGGATATCGCTCCGCTCATCCGGGCTACGCGCGCCCGCGGCTGAGCTGGCTACGCGATCACCTCACGCGCCACTGCGCTCCCCTCCCCCTTGCGGGGAGGGGTCGGGGGTGGGGGTCCACGAGGGTATGAACCGGGCTGAGTCCTGACAATTCAGACCGGGTTGATTCCTGACAGGCAAGCTTCGTCCGATTCGAAGGAGGATCGGTCGATGCCTTTCAGGGAGAGCAGTCCTGTGGAGCAGCGTATCGGGTTGTTTCGGGAGTACGACACGGGAGCTTTTTCGGTGACGGAGCTGTGCGCGCGGCACGGCATCAGCCGGGAGACGTTCTACGTTTGGGAGCGCCGCCGCGCGAGCGGGGATCCGCAGTGGTTCGAGGAGAAGAGCCACGCCGTGCAGAACTGCCCGCACGCCACAGCGGACCGGCTGGCACGGCGCATCATCGCAACACGACGACGGTTTCCGCATTTTGGCCCCAAGAAGATCAAGGCCTGGCTCGCGCGCGAGCGGCCGGAGGTCGACTGGCCGGCGGCCTCGACGATCGGCGACCTCCTGAAGCGTGAAGGCCTGGTCGAAGCGCGGCCACGCCGACGTCGGGCGATCGCGCAAGGCGAGCTGATCACGCCGGCGGAGGGCCCCAATGACGAGTGGGCGATCGACTTCAAAGGCTGGTTCCGCACTGGCGATGGCACGCGCTGCGATCCGCTCACCATCACCGATGCGGCGAGCCGCTATCTCATCGAGGTGCGCATTGTCGATCCGACCTGGGCTGGCGTGAAGGGCGCTCTGGAGCGCGTTTTCAAGGATATCGGCCTTCCCGACGCGATCCGCTCCGACAATGGAGTACCGTTCGGATCGACGGGAGCTGGCGGCCTTTCGGCGCTCTCGGTGTGGTGGCTCAAGCTCGGCATCGAGCCACGCTACATCCCACCAGCGAGCCCGCAGGACAACGGCCGGCACGAGCGCATGCACCGCACGCTGAAGGCCGAGACGTCGAAGCCACCGGCAGACACGGCCGCCGAGCAGCAGCGACGCTTCGACGCCTTTCGCCGCCACTTCAACGAGGAGCGGCCGCACGAGGCGCTCGACCAGGTGGCCCCCGTCAAGCTCTGGCGCAGGCCGGTGCGCTTCATGCCAGACCGTCTCGATGATCCCTGGTACGACGCCGATCACGAGGTCCGCCGCGTGCGTCCCACCGGGGACATCAAATGGCAAGGCGAGCACGTCTTCGTTGGCGAAGCGCTCGCCGGCGAACTCATCGGCCTCGCCAAGCACGATACCGGCGGCCACATCGTCCGCTTCTGGGGCCGAGACCTCGGGCTGATCGACCGCGACCGCCGTTTCCTGCGCTTTGCTCCGCCGCGTGCGCGGCTCCGCGTCGCGCAGGAAACGGCGGAGACAACACAGCAGTGATCGAATAGTGTCAGGGATCAGCCCGGTCCAAAATGTCAGGGATCAACCCGGTCGGTCACGAGTCCCGCTCTCCATGAGACAGCCTGAGCTCTCTAAAGGAGCGAAGAGTCCAGCTGCTGACGATAAGGCCGAGGCGCGCGTCTAATTCAATTCAGTGCCCGGGGCCCCCCACCCCCAACCCCTCCCCGCAAGGGGGAGGGGAGCTGACCGGCCACGCCGCGAGACACGGGCTCAGATCGTCACGACTCCACCGATCCGTCTGGATATGGAACGGACCGCCGCCGTCGAAGCGATACATCGCGCCGCCCTTAACGACGCCTCCTCGTTCCCTGCGTCCCTCGCCACATCCCTATCGCCCCGCCTCTCGCAAAGCGCTAAGTTCGCAGCCAATTCACGGGGCGCAGCGATCGAGGAGTTCGCGAAGGCCATGCTGCATGACTGGGGCGTGATCGCAGCCGCGTTCGGCTACATCGGCTTCCTGTTCCTGGTCGCCAGCCGCGGCAACCGGGCCGGAGAGCGGCGGCCGGCGGAGAGCCGTGGTCGGCTGGCTGGGCTGATCTACCCGCTGTCGCTGGCGATCTACTGCACCTCCTGGACCTTCTTCGGCTCGGTCGGCTTCGCCTCGCGCACCAGCGTCGACTTCCTCGCGATCTATCTCGGGCCGATCCTGATGGTCGGCGCCTGCACGCCGCTGCTGCGCCGGGTGATCCAGCTCGCCAAGTCGCAGAACATCACGTCCGTGGCCGACCTGATCGGCGCCCGCTACGGCAAGAGCCAGGCGGTCGCAGCAACGGTGGCGCTGATCGCGATCATCGGCTCGGTGCCCTATATCGCGCTGCAGCTCAAGGCCGTCGCCTCCTCGCTGCAGACCATCCTGATCGACGACCGCGCCTTCGCCCACATCCCGATCGTCGGCGACATGGCGCTGATGGTCACGCTCGCGATGGCCGTCTTCGCGGTGCTGTTCGGCACGCGACAGACCGACGCCACCGAGCATCAGCATGGCCTGATGCTGGCGGTCGCGACCGAGTCGATCATCAAGCTCGTCGCCTTCATCGCCGCCGGCGCCTTCGTCACCTTCTGGATGTTCTCGCCGGTCGAGCTGATCGAGCGCGCGATGAAATCGCCGGAGGCCGAGCGCGCGCTGGAATATGTGCCGGGCATCGGCAATTTCCTCACCATGACCCTGCTGTCGTTCTGCGCCGCGATGCTGCTGCCGCGCCAGTTCCATGTCAGCGTGGTCGAGAACGCCGACGACGCCGAGGTGTCGCGCGCGCGCTGGCTGTTCCCGCTCTATCTGGTCGCGATCAATCTGTTCGTGATTCCGATCGCGCTCGCCGGCCTCGTCACCTTCCCGTTCGGCGCCGTCGACAGCGACATGTATGTGCTGGCGTTGCCGATCGAGGCCAATTCGCAATGGCTGTCGATCCTCGTCTTCGTCGGCGGATTGTCGGCGGCGACCGCGATGGTGATCGTCGAATGCGTGGCGCTGTCGATCATGGTCTGCAACGACATCGTCGTGCCGCTGGTGCTGCAGCGTCAGGAGCAGCGCGAGATCGGCCGCGACTTCGCGGGCTTCCTGCTCGGCACCCGCCGCATCGCGATCTTCGCCATCATGGTGATGGCCTATTTCTACTACCGCGCGCTCGGCAACACCCAGCTCGCCGCGATCGGTCTGCTGTCGTTCGCCGCCATCGCCCAGCTCGCGCCGAGCTTCTTCGGCGGTCTGTTCTGGCGGCGCGCGACCGCGCGCGGCGCCATGGGCGGCATGCTGGTCGGCTTCGCCGTCTGGCTCTACACGCTGTTCATCCCGAGCTTCCTGGACACCTCGACCGCGGGCATCCTGTTTCTCCAGCACGGCCCGTTCGGGCTGGAGGCACTCAGGCCGCAGGCGCTGCTCGGCACCGATCTGCCGCCGCTGCTGCATGGCGTGCTGTGGAGCCTGTCGCTCAATCTCTTGACCTACATCGTGCTGTCGCTGGCGCGGCAGCCGTCGTCGATCGAGCTCTTGCAGGCCGACATCTTCGTACCGGCCGAGCTGACGCCGAGTGCGCCGAGCTTCCGGCGCTGGCGCTCGACCGTGACGGTGCAGGACATCCAGAGCACGGTCGGCCAATATCTCGGTCCCGACCGCGCCCGCGCCTCGTTCGAGGCGTTCGCCGCCCAGCGCAACCTTCCGCTCGATCCGGCCGCGCCGGCCGATTTCGAGCTGCTGCGCCATGCCGAGCACCTGATCGCCTCCTCGATTGGCGCGGCGTCGTCGCGCCTCGTGATGTCGCTGCTGTTGCGCAAGCGCACGGTGTCGGCCAAGGCCGCCTTGAAGCTGCTCGACGATTCCCACGCCGCGCTGCATTTCAACCGCGAGATCCTGCAGACCGCGCTCAACCACGTGCGCCAGGGCATCGCGGTGTTCGACGCCGACCTGCAACTGATCTGCTCCAACGGCCAGTTCGTCGACCTGCTCGGGCTGCCGCCGGATCTGGTGCAGATCGGCAGCCCGTTGAAGGAAATCCTCGAATTCATGGGCACGATCGGCGCGCCGACCTATGAGGACAGCGAGGCGCTGCTGGCGCGCCGACTCGCCGCCTACACCACCGAGGGCGAGCCTTATCTGGAACGCCTCGCCGACCGCCACATGGTGATCGAGGTCCGCACCAACCGCATGCCGGATGGCGGCCTCGTCATCACCTTTACCGACGTGACGCCCTCGTTCGAGGCCGCCGAAGCGCTGGAGCGCGCCAATGCGACCTTGGAGAAGCGCGTGCGCGACCGCACCGAGGAGCTGACAAGGCTGAACTCGGAGTTGGCGCTGGCCAAGAGCGCCGCCGAGGACGCCAACATCTCCAAGACGCGCTTCCTCGCCGCCGCCAGCCACGACATTCTGCAGCCGCTGAACGCGGCGCGGCTCTACGTGACGAGCCTGGTCGAGCGGCAGACGGCGGGCGAGGATTCGCGCCTGGTCGAGAACATCGACGACTCGCTCGAGGCGATCGAGGAGATTCTCGGCGCGTTGCTCGACATCTCCCGGCTCGACGCCGGCGCGATGACGCCCTCGATCTCGAGCTTCAAGATGGCCGACCTGATGCGCTCGCTGGAGATCGAGTTCGCGCCGGCCGCGCGCGCCAAGGGTCTGGAGCTGGTGTTCGTGCCGTCGTCGCTGCCGGTCGAATCCGACCGCCTGCTGCTGCGCCGGCTGCTGCAGAACTTCATCTCCAACGCCATCAAGTACACGCCCAAGGGCCGCGTGCTGGTCGGCTGCCGCCGCCACGGGCAGTCGCTGCAGATCGGCGTCTACGACACCGGCGTCGGCATCCCCCCGGTCAAGCGTGGCGAGATCTTCAAGGAATTCCACCGCCTCGAGCAGGGCGCGCGGATCGCGCGCGGCCTCGGCTTGGGGCTGTCGATCGTCGAGCGCATCGCGCGTGTGCTCAATCACGGCATTGCGCTGGACTCGCGACCCGGCCGCGGCTCGGTGTTCTCAGTGACGGTGCCGATCGCCAAGGCGATCAACCACACCGCCGCCGTCACCACCGCGACCCCGCTGGCAACGACGCCGATCGCGGGCGCCCTGATCGTCTGCATCGAGAACGATCCCGCGATCCTCGACGGCATGAAGACCCTGCTGACGGCGTGGGACGCCGAGGTGATCGCCGTCCCCGATCCGGAGTCCGCGGTGGAGGCGATCGCGGCACGCGACGGCGCCGTCACCGGCCTGCTCGTCGACTATCACCTCGACCGCGGCAACGGCATCGCCGCCATCCGCGACATCCGCCGCCGCTTCAATGAGGCGCTGCCCGCGATCCTGATCACCGCCGACCGCAGCCCCCACGTCCGCGCCGCCGCCCGCGACGACAACATCGCCGTGCTCAACAAGCCGCTGAAGCCGGCGTCGCTGCGGGCGCTGCTCGGCCAGTGGCGGATCCAGCAGATGGTGGCGGCGGAGTAGCGTGAGCGCTCCGTACGCAACAGTCCACTCCTTCATTCTCGCGAGATCATCACCGGGCGCCACGTCGCTTTGGACGATCTTTACGCTTTACGTATCTCGTAATTGGCGCTAGATTGTTTCCCATGATCGTCGGCTACCGGGACAGGAGAACCGAGCGCTTCGCCAATGGCGATGTCGTCAAGGAATTCTCCGGCTTCGCCCGGCAGGCGGAGATACGACTCGATCGACTTGAAGCCGCTACGAGCTTGAAGGATCTTGCCGCCCTGCCCGGCAACCGGCTTGAGGCACTCAAGGGCGATCGGCAGGGCCAGTTCAGCATCCGCATCAATGATCAATGGCGGATATGCTTCGAATGGCCGCCTGGCTCGCCCGGTCCGGTCAATGTCGAGATTGTCGACTATCACTAGGAGACACGTCATGGCACGCACCCCCCTTCATCCGGGCGTTCATCTCGCTGAAGAACTCGATGAGCTCGGGATGTCAGCCGCAGAGTTATCGCGTCAGCTTGATGTACCCGTGAACCGGATCACCGCGATCATGAATGGGCAGCGTGGCATTACGGCCGACACTGCTTTGCGCCTCGGCCATTGGTTTGGAAGTAGCCCCGATTTCTGGCTCAACTTGCAGAAGATCTACGAATTACGGCTAGCGCAGCTGGAAGTTGGCGATGCCGTGAAGAAGCTGCCGACCCGCGCAGGAGTTCGGACGCAGGCCGGCTAATGCCGCGCTGTGCGGCGCGGTCCGGAGGGACCTCTACCCGCAGCGGTCGGAATGACAGACACTCTACCAAACACAGCATCTTCGTCACTTGGGGTCATGCTGGAACGGCACCTACTCGGGGGCCGCCAGCCGCCGCCCGCGTCTTACAGCGGAGTCAATTGGCTGATCCAGCGAATCTCTCGGACGACAATCGCGAGCCCGGGAGACTCGCAGTCAGCGGCTCTCGCGAGATATCTTCCTGGCCGTAACGCCAGGATCAGATAGTTGCCACGAAGATCATTGCCTCGATCGGCTGCATCGATCAGCCACATGACCCCGGACGTACCGGTCTCAAATTGAATCCACTCAGCGTCTGAACCGCAGAGACCGTCTCGCAATTGTGGCATCCGCAATGCAAGATCGATCAGCCCCTCGTCGTCCACGCCGATCCATTGAACGAGAAAACCTCGGTCGTCCTGGTCATCCGCGTACCATGCCACGTCACCGACATCGCCCGACAACACAACAGCGGATCCATCGCCGCAGACGATCAATCCCAACCAGTTCGTCACCCTACATGCACGCGCATAGTCACTTTGGTCCTCCGGGTCTTCGTGATTGCGCCATCCCTCGATGCCTCGCCAATGTGGCAGTTGCTCCTCCGGGATCAGCAGGTGGGGGCCGCCGGCCGTGTCCATCCAAGTGCGAGTTCGGTTCATAGGCCGAGAGATAGCAGATTTTTTCCGCTGGCCAAGCGGAGCTGCCGGTTCGATCAAGCCCACCAAGATTCTTGTTTCTTTTTTCCAGAAATCATGCTACGAGCCGCGCCATCCCGTGCCCGCCATGAGGGGCGCTTCGCGATCGTCACGAACGTGGGGTGCGGGATGCGGTGGGCGCGTCGGGTCGCAGCGTGCTTTGGCATGCCGACGAACGATCCGGCGCGCACGGTCAAGCCGTGTGGTCCTGGCATCCCGTTGCTGATGCCAAATCCGCGACGACGGTGTTGCGGATGACGGGGGCAAGAAAGCCGGTCCCCGAGGAGAGCGCGGAGCAGCCGTTAAAGCCATCGCGCAGGGAAGGCCGGGTGTTTCGGCCAGACCTGTGGTGACTGCCGCCTGCTTTTTTTCTGCAGGCGGGCCACGGGCGCGGCCAGCGCCCGGCCTTCCCTGCGCCCTCTGTCTTGAAGGGGGCGATTGACCAGCAAGACTCGGACGCAATATGCGCCGCGAGGCTGAGAAGGTGTGTCGCGATGGACCTACTAGATGACTTGGGTTTCCCGTTCGGCTGCGGCCTTGCATCTCTCGCCGACGATGCCACTCCTCACCCTGAGGAGCGCGCCCCGAGGCGCGCGTCTCGAAGGGCGAGGCCCGGACCTTGGCTTCGGTGGCCTCATGGTTCGAGACGCGCCGCGCCCGATGCAGTCTCGCCTCGCATCAGGCTGCATGCGGCGCGGCGCTCCTCACCATGAGGGTTTGGCGCCGAGCGCGGCGCTGCACGCCGGACCAAGAATACGCCAAGAACACATTCTTGGCGTGTTCTTGGAGAGGGTCCAGCCCCGCGACCGGAGCTGCACATTGCCATGCGCAGCGTGCCCATGGAGATGATCAGCCCGTCACTTCCCCGTCGGCGTATCCTGCCGCCAGGCGCTGCCCGCGATCTTCGCGGCGGCGATCACGGCCTGGGTCCGGCTCTCGACACCGAGCTTCTGCAGGATGGCCGAGACATGCGCCTTGATGGTCGCCTCGGAGACGCCGAGCTCGTAGGCGATCTGCTTGTTGAGGAGGCCCTGCGACAGCATCATCAGCACACGCACCTGTTGCGGGGTCAAGGTGACCAGCCGGTCGCGCAGCTTCGTCATCTCCGGATCGGCCCCGGCGGCGAGGTCGGTGTCGGGCGGCACCCAGACGTCGCCGTCCATCACCTTCTTGATGGCATCACGCAGCGTATCGACGCCGAACCGTTTCGGAATGAAGCCGGACGCGCCGAAATCGAGCGAGCGGCGGATCGTCGCGCCGTCATCGCTCGCCGACACGATGACCACCGGGATCGCCGGATATTGCGCGCGCAGATAGATCAGGCCCGAGAAGCCGGAGATGCCGGGCATGGTGAGGTCGAGAAGTACGAGATCGACATCGGAATCCTTTTCCAGCAGTGCGGTGAGGTCCTCGAACGAACCGGCCTCGTCGACCACGGCCTCCGCGAGCACGCTCGCGACCGCCTGCCGCAAAGCGTTGCGGAACAGCGGATGATCATCGGCAATGACGAGATGGGTGCTGGCAGCCGCCATGAATCCAGATTTGACCTTGCGAGACCGACGACATGCTGCAACTGCACGCGCCCGGTTTTCCGGAAATACTCGCCCGGCCACCGGTTGCATGCAAGCGTCCAATTCCACTTGCAGGGAAGGCGGTTAATCCGAACCTTGTGCAACGCAACATCGGTAACGCGACGGCCGCTCACCGAACTTGATCCGCCGCAATGTCCCCATCTTTCCCGCGCGCCGCAGAGGGCAGAGCCGAAAGTCGTATTGGGGCGGGTTTCACTGCAATGTTACTGAAGGCCAAGGTCTCCGCGACCTGCGCCGTCCAAGTCCGGCATGCGGAGGCGAAAGCCATCATCACAACAATCATGGGGAGCGAATGCCGATGTCGACAATGGTAGCCACACAAGCGAGATCGGGAGGCATGACGAAGGACGAACGCTTCGTCATTCTGGCTTCCTCTCTCGGCACCGTGTTCGAGTGGTACGACTTCTATCTCTACGGATCTCTGGCCTCGATCATCGGCGCGCAGTTCTTCAGCGCCTACCCGCCGGCCACCCGCGACATCTTCGCGCTGCTGGCCTTCGCCGCCGGCTTCCTGGTCCGCCCGTTCGGCGCCATCGTGTTCGGCCGCATCGGCGACATCGTCGGCCGCAAATACACCTTCCTGGTCACGATCCTGATCATGGGCCTGTCGACCTTCATCGTCGGCATCCTGCCGAACGCCGAGACCATCGGCTTCGCCGCACCGGTGATCCTGATCGGTCTGCGCCTGCTGCAGGGCCTCGCGCTCGGCGGTGAGTATGGCGGTGCGGCCACCTACGTCGCCGAGCATGCGCCGATGGGCAAGCGCGGCTACTACACCTCCTTCATCCAGACCACGGCGACGATGGGCCTGTTCCTGTCGCTGCTGGTCATCCTGTTCACCCGCACCATCATTGGCGAGGCCGACTTCGCCAAATGGGGCTGGCGCGTTCCGTTCCTGGTGTCCGTGCTGCTGCTCGGCGTCTCCGTCTGGATCCGTCTGCGCCTCAACGAGTCGCCCGTGTTCCAGAAGATGAAGGACGAGGGCAAGAGCTCGAAGGCGCCGCTGACGGAAGCGTTCGCGAACTGGGGCAACGCCAAGATCGTGCTGCTGGCCCTGATCGGCGCCACCATGGGCCAGGGCGTGGTCTGGTATACCGGCCAGTTCTACGCGCTGTTCTTCCTGCAATCGATCCTGAAGGTCGACGGCTACACCGCCAACCTGCTGATCGCCTGGTCGCTGCTGCTCGGCACCGGCTTCTTCGTCGTGTTCGGCATGCTGTCCGACAAGATCGGCCGCAAGCCGATCATCATGGGCGGCTGCCTCATCGCGGCGCTGACCTTCTTCCCGATCTTCAAGATGATCACCACCAACGCCAACCCGGCGCTGGAGAAGGCGATCGAGGCGACGAAGGTGGAAGTGGTGGCCGATCCCGCCGGTTGCGGCGACCTGTTCAACCCGGTCGGTACCCGCGTCTTCACCGCGCCTTGCGACACCGCCCGCGCCTTCCTGGCCCAGTCCTCGGTCAAGTACTCGACCGTGTACGGTCCGGCCGGCTCCGGCGTGAAGGTTACCTTCAACGGCAAGGAAGTGCCCTACACCGACGCCAAGACCAGCAACCCGGCGCTGACGGCGGCGATCGGCGAGGCCGGCTATCCGAAGGCCGGCAACCCGACGATCGTGAAGATGGCGCATCCGTTCGACATCTTCCGTCCGCAGGTCGCGGCGATCATCGGCCTGCTGCTGATCCTGGTGATCTTCGTCACCATGGTCTACGGCCCGATCGCAGCGATGCTGGTCGAGCTGTTCCCGACCAAGATCCGCTACACCTCGATGTCGCTGCCCTACCACATCGGCAACGGCTGGTTCGGCGGCCTGCTGCCCGCCACCGCCTTCGCAATCGTGGCCTCGACCGGCGATATCTATGCCGGCCTGTGGTACCCGATCACGTTCGCCGTGATCACCGCGGTCGTCGGCTTCATCTTCCTGCCGGAGACCAAGGACGTCGACATCCAGGCCGATTGATCACGAGGCGAGCGGCACCCCGCTCGCATCTGCTTCCAACGACGAACGGCCGCGGATCACTCCGCGGCCGTTCCGCTTTTTGCGCCAGGGATTTTCTCTTTCATGGCCTCAGGCCGCGCCGATGAACTGCAACACCACCTCGCGCCGATGCGGACGCGCGCGATGCTCGATCAGATAGAGCGCCTGCCATGTGCCGAGCATCATGCGGCCGTCCTGCACCGGCACCTGCTGCGAGACCGCGCTCAACATGGTCTTGATGTGCGCCGGCATGTCGTCGGGCCCCTCGGTGTCGTGCACCCAACCGGCATTCTCCGGCGCCAGCCGCGCCAGCGCCGTGGCGAGATCGTGCAGCACGGTGGGATCGGCATTCTCCTGGATCGTCAGCGACGCCGAGGTGTGGCGAATGAACAGGGTCACCGCGCCTTCCCTGGCGGATACTTCACGCAGGAACGCCTCGACCTCGCGCGTGAGATCGGTGAAGCCGCGGCCCGAAGTCTGTACGGTCAGAGTCGAGGTTACGATCGTATTGATGACGCTCGCCGAGGGCGCGCTGCGCGACATCGATCTGGCTGGCATGCGTTCAGCCTCCTCGAAGCGGTCTCAGATCCTGCCCGAGACGTCCTTCTGCACCCGCGTCGCCATGTCGAGCAGCCGGCGCCAAGCCTGTTCGAGGAACCCCATCATGCGATCCATGTCCTGGTCGCTGGGCAGCGGGATCTCGAGTTTGCGCGTTGCATCGGAGGATTTCGATTCACCCGGCTTGTCCCCCGTCTTGGGTTCGGCTTTCTTCAACTGATCGGATTTGGGCAGCGCCTGATCTTTCGGCAGCGGCTCATCGATCTTGCCGGAGATGCTCTGGTCGCGCGACGCGAGCTGGCCCTTGAGCTTTTCATTCTCCGCCTGCAGACGGCCGATCTCGGCATCCAGCGCGGCGCGCTCATCGGGCACCGCGTAACAGGCGAAGCCCGACCCACCGCTGTTGTTGCACATCGAGACCGCACCGGTCCTCGTATCGAGCCGGATCACGCCATCCGACGTCGTCGACATCGTGTAGCGTCCCTTGTCGCCGTCAGGCGCGGTGTCCTCGACCGCAAACGCCTCTCCGCCGAGACAGCTCAACGCCAGCAGCGCGAGGAGGGGCGGCCGGTAGGGCTTCGTGAGACTCATGGCTGGCTCTCCCAGGCGCATTCGCAACCGCCGCCATGCACGCCGACATTGTGTCGCGGCCATGACGTTGCCCCAGGTGCGATCCCCTGCCACAGGCCGCACCTATGTTTCGGACGTATAGGCGGAGCGACCGGATTTCAACGCGTCCGCCAGCAGCTCGAGCCGGTCCTGCCCCCAGAAGATCTCGCCGTCCAGCACATAGGCCGGCGAGCCGAACACGTCGGCCGCGATCGCGTCCTGCCGGTTCTGCTCGTAGGCCGCCCCGACCATGTCCGTCGCCGCCTGCGTCACGAGATCGCGGCCCGGCAGTCCGGCTGCATCGGCCAAGCCGGCGATCACCTCGGCATCCGCAAGATTGAGCTGCTGCTCCCAGATGGCCGGGAAGGCGCGCTGCAGATAGGGCTCCGGATCGAGGCCGGCCTGCTGCGCCGCGATGACGACGCCGTCGGCGAGCCGGGCGTTGAAGGGCCAGTTGTTCGGCTGGATGTGGAAATCAAGACCGCGCTTGTCGCGCCACCGCTTCAGCTCGACGATGCGATAGCGCTGCCGCGCCGGATGGCGCCTGGCCAGTGGAAGCCCGCCGGTCTCGGCGAACAGATCCACCAGCATGACCGGCTTGAGGTTGACGGTCGCCCCGTGGCTCGCGGCGATGTCGCGGAACAGCCGGTGGCCGATATAGGCCCATGGCGACTGCAGCGAGAAATAGTAGTCGATCTGGCGCGCCATGCGGGTTCCCGTGTTGGTTGGAGCTCAGCGAGAGCTGATCATCGGGTCCTGACGGGTGCAAGATCGCAGCCGCACACAACACTGTTGATGCGGCGCGGTGACACGCGCGACCGATCTGACGAAAAAGCCGAGAAAACGTGTAAATTCAGGCATCTAACAGTTCAACACGCAATCTTGACTTGGGGGGATGCGGTCAGTATGGTCCGCCCGGCTTTAAAGGGCGATGGGGCGCTAATTCCTGAAACTCGCGGCACCGGGTCGGGTCTCCACACGTGGCGGATGGCACATGGCGGATGACACGAACGAGAGCAGCGGACACAAGGATCGCGACAAGTCGCCCGATGAGGTTGCGCTTTCCGCAAGGCTCGGAAGTCTCGACCAACGGTTGTCCAAAATTCGCGACGGCCGAAAGATCGGGGCTGATCAACCTGGAAACGGCAGCGGTGACACTGCAGCCCGGGCTTCGGCCATGGCGCGTGGCCTGCGACTGTCGTCCGAGTTGATCGCCGGTGTCCTCGTCGGCGCGTTGCTTGGCTGGGGCTTCGACCGCTTGCTGTCGACATCGCCCTTCGGATTCATCGTGTTTTTCCTGCTCGGCTTTGCCGCCGGCGTGTTGAACGTGGTGAGATCCGCAGGCATAGCTCCCGACAGGCCCCGCCAGTGAGATCAGCGCGGAAGATCGTCGAGTGAATTGCAAAGCGCCGGCGTGGCCGGTGAACAACTGAGACGCCACGCGGATGATCGATCCGATCCACCAATTCCATCTCAACAAGATCTTCACGATCGGCCATATCGGCAATCAGGAGATCACCTTCACCAACTCGTCCGCGTACATGCTGCTCGCGGTCGTGCTGATCGCCGTCATGATGATGGCCGCCGGGCGCGCGCTCGTGCCGGGCCGGTTCCAGTCGGTGGTCGAGCTGTCCTACGAATTCGTCGCCAACACCATCAGAACCAGCGCCGGCTCGCACGGCATGACGTTCTTCCCGCTGGTGTTCTCGCTGTTCATGTTCATCTTCGTCTCGAACATCGTCGGCATCATCCCCTACACCTTCACCGTCTCCAGCCATATCATCGTCACCTTCTCGCTGGCGCTCTTGGTGTTCCTGACGGTCATCATCTACGGCTTCTACAAGAACGGCCTGAAGTTCTTTAAGCTGTTCGTGCCGTCCGGCATCCCCGCGGTGATCCTGCCGCTGGTGGTCGTGATCGAAATCATCTCCTTCTTCTCCCGCCCGATCTCGCACAGCGTCCGTCTGTTCGCCAACATGCTGGCCGGCCACGTCACGCTGAAGGTGTTCGCGAGCTTCGTGACCATGCTCGGCGCGCTCGGCTTTGTCGGCAAGGTCGGCGCGCTGCTGCCGCTCGGCCTGACGGTCGCGCTGACCGGCCTCGAGCTGATGGTCGCGTTCCTCCAGGCCTACGTCTTCACGATCCTCACCTGCATCTATCTCAACGATGCTATCCATCCGGGCCACTGATCCGGCCCTCTCTACCAAACCCCTCAAAGGAGTTCGTTTCATGGATCCGGTTGCAGCGAAGTACATTGGCGCGGGCATTGCCTGCATCGGCATGGGTGGCGCGGGTGCCGGCATCGGCATCATCTTCGGCAACTATCTGTCGGCCGCTCTGCGCAATCCGTCGGCTGCCCAGGGCCAGTTCGGCAACCTGATTTTCGGCTTCGCGGTGACCGAAGCGCTCGGCATCTTCTCGCTGCTGATCGCGCTGCTCCTGCTGTACGCCGTCTAAGACGGCCTGAGCCGGACAGGAGAAGCCCGTGGCTGAAAGTCATGGCGAGGCCAAGGGCGGCGAGGCCAAGGGCACCGCAAGCGCCCATACTGAGGCCAATGGCGGGCATGGTTTCCCTCCCTTCCAGAAGGAAACCTTTCCCTCCCAGATCGTCTCCCTGGTGATCGCCTTCGTGGCGCTGTACGTGATCGTCTCGCGTGTGGCGCTGCCGAAGGTCGGGGCCGTCATCGACGCTCGCCAGAAGTCGATCGACGGCGATCTGGCTGAAGCGCAGCGGCTGAAGGATGAATCCGAAGCCGCGATGAAGGCGTATGAAAGCGAGCTGGCGACGGCTCGTGCCCGTGCCCAGGCGATCGGAGCCGAGACCCGCGAGAAGCTCGCGGCTTCTTCGGACGCCGAGCGCAAGGCGCTGGAAGACAGCCTCGCAGCCAAGCTCGCGGCGGCGGAGAAGTCCATCGCCACCACGCGCACGACCGCAATGAGCAATGTCCGCGGCATCGCCGCAGACGCAGCCAGCGCGATCGTGAAGCAGCTCACCGGTAAGGCCCCTGCGGCCAAGACGGTCGAGGCTGCGGTCGATGCATCGTTGAAGGGAACAGCCTGATGCATTTGCTTGCTGATCCGGAAACCTGGGTTGCGATTGCCTTCGTGATCCTGATGGGCCTGTTCGCCTATCTCGGTGTCCACCGCACGGTCCTGAAGGCGCTCGACAATCGCTCCGAGCGCATCAGGAACGAGCTGGCGGAGGCCAAGCGGCTCAAGGAAGAGGCGGCCAAGGTGCTCGCCGATTACAAGACCCGCCGCGCCAGTGCCGAACGTGAGGCCGAGGAGATCATCACCAGCGCCAAGGCGGAAGCCGAGCGCATCGCGGCGGAGGCCAAGGCCAAGATGGAAGACTTCGTCGCCCGTCGCACCAAGGCCGCCGAGAGCAAGATCGCCCTCGCCGAGGCCCAGGCTCTCGCCGACGTCAGGTCCGCTGCGGCGGATGCCGCCGTCCAGGCCGCCGCGACCGTGCTGTCGCAGTCGGTCAAGGGCGCTCTTGGCGAAGACCTCGTGGCCAAAGGCATCGCGGAAGTCGGCCGCAAGCTGAACTGAGCGGCAGTCCATCTGATCCAGTATCTTCAAAAGGCCGGGGCGATTTCATCGCGCCGGCCTTTTGCGTTGAAGGCCATCAGCCCCGAACATGCCGAGCGCGGCCTCGCCGTCGTTCACCCGCCTCATCTCCGCTTCTTGCCGTGCGGCCGCTCCGGGGTCAGGGCCTGCGGGTCGAAGCCGATGTAGAAGACGTAATTGTCGGCATTGGCGCCGGGCGGCGGCACCGGATAGACCATGTCCTCGGCGACGATCGTGAACGGCACGCTGCCGTCCTCGGTCATCTGCACCGTGGTGCGATACGACTTGGTCGCGATCACCTTCTCGCCGATGCCGCCCTGGACCACGGCGATGCGCATGGGAATGTCGACGCTCGCCGGCGCGCCCGCCGGTCCGGCAACGATGCGCCCCTGGATGCCGATCTTGGCGATGATTTCGGCCCCGTTGAGATTGCATTCGCGCGCGGTCTTCGTGATCGACGCCTGGAACCGGACGTCATTGCCGACCGCCTGCTTGCCGGGCGCGGCCACGGCGTAGGTCGAGGCGCCGGCGCGAATGCTGACCGGCGGACAGGTCAGGCCCTCGGTCGGATCGGCCGGCGGTCCGCCGCCGGCCGGCAAGTTCTCCTGTCCCTTGTTGTCGGAGCCGCCGCCGAACAGGCTCTTGAAGCGGTCAGTCAGCGATTGGGCGGCCGCCGGCGGCGCCGCGCCCGCGGCTCCCAAGGCCAGCAGCACGGCTGCCAACGTCCCAACCCTGATCACGCTCGTCTCTCGCATCGTCTGATATCCCCGGCAACTCGGTCGCCCAGCCCAGGCGTCTATACCCAATTCAGAGGCCGGAACCAGCCCCGATCGGCCTCTCCCGCGGCCATCCCGATCACGATTGCTACCCCCGGAAATCCTCGTGCAACAGGCCATAGAGGTAATGGTCCTGCCAGACCCCGTTGATGCACAGGTAGCGACGCGCCAGGCCCTCGCGGGTGAAGCCGCATTTCTCCAGCACGCGAATCGACGGCGTATTGGTCGGGATGCAGGCCGCCTCGACCCGGTGCAGATTGAGCTCGCCGAACAAGGTCGGCAGCAGCAGCCGCAGCGCCGCCGTCATGTAGCCATGATGCGCGAACGGCTGCCCCATCCAGTAGCCGATGGTGCCGGCCTGGACGATGCCGCGGCGGACATTGGCGAGCGTGATGCCGCCGAGCATGGCGCCGTCCTGCTCACGGAAGAGGATGAACGGATAGGAGCGGTCGGCCGAGATATCCTCGGCATAGCGGCGCAGCCGGCGGCGGAAGCCGGAGCGCGTCAGGTCGTCGGACGGCCAGATCGGCTCCCAGGGCGTGAGATAGTCGCGGCTGATCTCGCGCAGCCGCGCCCATTGCGCGTAATCGGCCATCTGCGGCGCGCGCAGCAGCAGGCCCTGGCCGCGCGGAGCCAGCGCAGCCGGTCCGTTGGATGGCAAGCGAAACAGGGCCATCTGTGATGCTCCCCCTGCTCTTTCCGGGTCGAAGCCTGCTCCGACCCACCCCAGATCTCCGGCGCCGAGTCCTGGCGGAATTCAATGCGAAGACCGCACCGAGCCGCACCACGTTCAGTGCAGTTGGGCCTTCGATCTCGAACCGGTCAGACCTTCGGCGAAAGTTACCGCTGTGTCCAGACCCCTGCCGGTGCCGAGCGCGACGACGGCCGGCTTGCTGCGTGCGAGCAGCGCCCGCGCCGCATCGCGCGTGCTCTCGACGCTGACCGCCTCGATCTTGGCGACCATCTCCTGCAAGGTCTGCGGCCGTCCATAGGCCAGGATATGCCGCGCCAATTGCTCGGCACGGGCACTGCAGCTCTCCAGCGCCATCAGCAGCCCGGCCTTCATCTGCGCCTTGGCGCGGGCGACCTCGGCCTCGCTCAAGGTCTCCACCGCATTGCCGATGATGTCGACCACGACCTCCATCATCTCGGGCGCGTCAGCCGGATCTGTCCCGGTGTAGAGGCCGAAGAAGCCGGTGTCGCTATAGGGCGCGTGGAACGTGTAGACGGAGTAGCAGAGCCCCCGGTTCTCGCGCACCTCCTGGAAGAGCCGGGACGACATGCCGCCGCCCAGGATGTTGGTGAACACCTGCAGCGAGAACAGCGACGGATCGGCCTGCGGCACGCCCTCGAGCGCGAGCGTCAGATGCGCCTGCTCGAGATCGCGGTGCACGACGCGTGAGCCGCCCTTGCCGAATGTCGCCGGCAGCGGCTTCGGCGCCGGGCCGCCATTGAAGCTGGCAAATCGCTTCGTCACATCCTCGACCACCCGCTGATGATCGACGGCGCCGGCGGCCGCGACCACCATGTCGGGTCCGCGATAATGCGTCGACAGATAGCCGTGCAGCTTGTCGCGATCGAACGCCTCCAGCGTCTTGGCGGTGCCGAGCAGCGAGCGGCCCATCGGCTGGTCCGGAAAGCACAGCTCGTTGAGATGCTCGAACACGACGTCATCGGGCGTGTCCTGTGCCGCGCCGATCTCCTGCACGATCACGTTCTTCTCGCGCTCCAGCTCCTCCGGCACGAATGACGGATTGGCCAGAATGTCCGAGAGCACATCGAGCGCCATCGGCACGTCCGCCTTCAGCACGCGGGCGTAATAGGCCGTGGTCTCGGTCGAGGTGCCGGCATTGAGATCGCCGCCGACCGCCTCGACCGTCTCGACGATCTCGCGGGCGCTGCGCGTCGTCGTGCCCTTGAACGCCATGTGCTCGAGCAGATGCGAGATGCCGTGCTCGTCCGGCTTCTCGTCGCGACCGCCGACGCCGGCCCAGACCCCGAGCGCCGCCGTCTCCAGATGCGGCATCGTGTCGGTGACGACCGTCAACCCCGTCGGCAGCTTGGTGACTTCCACACCCATCATGCAATTCCCTGCTTGGCGGCCCGGCTGACCGAGCGGATGAACTTCTCCACCTCGGCCTGGTCGTTCCGCATGATCCTGATGTCCTCGCGCTTGCTCATCAGCCCTTCGAGCCACACCGGCAGGTGCGGCCGCATCCCGCAGGCGGCCTCGACCGCATCGGGGAATTTGGCGGGATGGGCGGTCGACAGAACGATATTCGGCACCGACAGATCCGTACCGTCGCGATCGGCTACGGCCAGCGCCACGGCGGTGTGCGGATCGACGAGATCGCCGGCCTCGCGGAAGGCGGCACGGATCGCCGCCGCGGTCTCGGTTTCGTCGGCGCGGCCGGCATCGAAATCGGCGCGGATCGCCGCCAGCATGGCATCCGGCAGCACGAAGCGGCCGGACTGCTTGAGGCTGTCCATCAGCCGCCGCACGGTGCCGGCATCGCGGCCGCCGGCTTCGAACAGCAGCCGCTCGAAATTCGACGACACCTGGATGTCCATCGAGGGCGAAGCCGTCGCATGCACCTCGCGCACCTCGTAGATGCCGGTCGTCAGCGTCCGGGCGAGGATGTCGTTGACGTTGGTCGCGACGCGCAACGTGCGCACCGGCAGGCCCATGCGCTTGGCGACATAGCCGGCGAAGACGTCGCCGAAATTGCCGGTGGGCACGGTGAAGTCGACGGCGCGGTGGGGCGCGCCGATCGCGACCGCCGAGGTGAAGTAGTAGACCACCTGGGCGACGACGCGCGCCCAGTTGATCGAGTTGACGCCCGACAGCCTGACCGAATCGCGGAAGCCGTGATGGTTGAACAGGCCCTTCACGATCGCCTGGCAGTCGTCGAAATGACCTTCGATCGCCAGCGCATGCACGTTGGCTGCACCCGACGTCGTCATCATCCGCCGCTGCACCTCGGAGATGCGGCCATGCGGGAACAGCACGATCAGATCGGCATAGTCGCGGCCGGCGAAAGCCTCGACCGCCGCGCCACCGGTATCGCCTGATGTCGCCACGACAATGGTCGTGCGCTCGCCACGCTTGGCCAGCACGTGGTCCATCAGCCGCGAAATCAGCTGCATCGCCACGTCCTTGAACGCCAGCGTCGGGCCGTGGAACAGCTCCAGCACGAACTGATGCGGTGCGCTCTGGTCGAGCGGCACGACGGCGGGGTGGCGGAAGGTCGCATAGGCCTCGTTGGCCATGCGGCCGAGCTCGGCATCCGAGATCTCGCCGGCCACGAACGGCTTGATGACCTCGACCGCGACCTCCCAATAGGGCCGGCCGAAGAACGAAGCGATCGTCTCGGGCGTCAGCTGCGGCCAGGTCTCGGGCACGTACAGGCCGCCGTCGCGGGCGAGCCCGGTCAGCATCACATCGCAGAAAGTGAGCGCGGGGGCTTCCCCGCGGGTCGAAACATAGCGCGTCAAACCGCTCTCCTGACCTGCGTCACCAGGCCATAACCCGTTGATTGAATTCGAAATCGGAACCGCCTGGCGGCAACATGGTCCGGCACCATAATGGTTTTGGCCCGTGCGCGAAACCGGTTGTTGGCACAGCAATGGTCGCGGCTCCGGGTTACGGCGGCGTTACGGACGCCGGCGCGGGAGCGCAGCGCATGGTGGCGCTCTGAACCGGCCTCCCGCTCCGCCGTCATCGCGCGGTTCAATGCGTTCGGTAGAAATGTTGACGATCGTCGTCTGCCGGCTATCTGCGCGAGCTCGCCTGGGCGGCCGAGGGGCAGATCGTGATCCGCCAGGGCGAGGACATGGGCGTGCCCTGCTGCCTGCAGGTCGATCTCGACGGATCGGCCGGCGCGCCGGTGAAGGTCTCGGGGAGCGTGCGGTCGATCGAGGCCAAGCCGAAGCCCGCAACCGTAGCCCGCATGAGCGACAGCGACATGCGGGTCGGCACCGGTCCCGCATGTCGCGTTGCTCATTCCGGCTACGCGTTACAAGGAGACCGCTCAGACCCGTGCGGCCTCCGCGCCTTTCGCGTCCGCCTCGGCGAACACGGCCTTGGCCGCGAACAGGCCGTTGAGCGCGGCGGGAAAGCCGGCATAGACCGCCATCTGCATGATCACCTCGGTGATCTCGTCGCGGCTGAGGCCGACATTGAGGCCCGCATGGATATGAACCTTGAGCTGCGGGCTGGCATTGCCGAGCGCGGTCAAGGACGCGATGGTCGCGATCTCGCGGCTGCGCAGATCGAGGCCGGGGCGTGAATAGATGTCGCCGAACGGAAACTCGATCACGTAGGTCGCAAAATCCGGCGCGATGTCGGCGAGCGCCGCGATCACGTTGTGGCCGGCCTCGCCGTCGATGCTATCGAGCGCGCGCCGGCCTCGCGCCAGCCGATCCTGATCGTTGTCGGGGCCCGATTGCGTGCCGCCCGGCATCGGGCTCGTCGTCGTGGATTGGCTGGGCGTTGATTGCGTCATCATCGTTCGTCCTTTCGCTGTGGCCGGCATAGCCGGCGATCTTGGCGTCGAGAACGAGAAGACAATCCTGCAAGCTGGCGACGCGCGCCCGGACTGCGTCGCGATGGCGCTCCAGGAGCCGGCGTCGGCCCGGCTCCGTGGCAGCGCCGCCCGCGCGCAGCTCGGCATAGCGCAGCATGTCCCGGATCGGCATTCCCGTGGCCTTGAGACGGCCGAGGAATTCGATCCAGGTCAGGATCGATGCGTCGTAGTCCCGCTGGCGGGCATGATCGCGATCGGCCCTGGGCAGCAGCCCGATCCGCTCATAGTAGCGGATGGTATGGGGCGTGAGCCCCGACTGCCTCGCCAGCTCGCCGATCTTCATGCGCGCTCATCTCCATTCACGACGCCCGGCAGGCTACGGGTTCGAGCGCGCTCTAAGTCAAGCGCCGTTTCGCGGGCTACGGGCTCATCGGTTCGCTGCGCGCCGGCCGCGCGCCCACACCGCGAACGCGACGATCAACGCGGCGGCCAGAGAGAACCAGGTGATCGCGTATTGCATGTGCTCGTCGCGCAGATGCGGCGACAGCGGGCCGGGCTTGGGAATGCCATTGTCGGGCACCGGCGATTCCAGATCGATGTAGAACGGCGCGACCTCACCCCAGCCGAGGGCGTTTGCCATGGCCTGATGATCCCTGGTGAACCACAGGCGCTTGTCGTGATTTTCCGCCGCGGTGAGCAGGCCGGCGGCTTCCGGGAAACGCAGATAGCCGGTCAGGGTCACGGGGACGCCGGTGACGAGCTTGCCCACCTGTCGATCCTGGACGCTGCGTTCCTGCATCGTGTTGGCGACGAAGCCGGCGTCGATCACGACGGTCTCGCCAGACGGCAGGCGCGCGGGGAGGAACGCCCAGGTGCCCGGCCCGGAGACGTCCTCGCGCACGGCCGAGCCGGCGCTGTAGACCATCGCGTCCGGCAGTCTGGTGTAGGTGGCGGTGAAGCTGACGCGGCGAAATTCGTCGCGCTCCGGCGTCAGCGTGCGCCATTCCGTCTGTGGCGGCAGCGGCTCGGGCGCAGCGGCGACGCGATCGGTGAGCGCGGCGATCAGCGCATGCTTCGCTGCCCGGCGCTGCAACTGCCAGACGCCGAGGCCGATGAACAGTACGACCATGACGAGGGTGAAGGCGGCAAAGGCGCGAGATGAGGTCTTGCGACCGGGCGACGTCGTCATTGCGGAGTTGTCCGCGAATTGGTGAACGCGCGGCCGGCACGGACGGTGCGCTCCCCTCCCCCTTGCGGGGAGGGGTCGGGGGTGGGGGTGCCCCACGGAAGACTGCCGCTGGGGCTACCCCCCTCCCCAACCCTCCCCCACAAGGGGGGAGGGAGCGCACCACGCCGGCGGCGATCCGTTAAGTCCCTCATCGCGGCGTTTTGTCCACCAAACGGCCGGGCGCGGCCTTGTGGTGGAATTGCAGGGCGATCAGCAGCGACTTCATCGCGCGCAGCGGCAGCAGCGTCGTCACCAGGATCAGCGGTCCCCATAGTGCGGCATGGACCCAGAACGGCGGCTGATACTTCACCTCGACGATCAGGGCGGCGCCGACCACGATGGCGCCGGCGAGCATCATGATGAAGATCGCCGGACCGTCGCCGGTGTCGATGAAGGCGTAGTCGAGATCGCAGGCTTCGCAACGCTTGCGCAGGTTGAGGAAGCCGTCGAACAGCTTGCCCCGGCCGCAGCGCGGGCAGCGGCAGGCGAGCCCGCGCAGGACGGTCTGGGCCAAAGTGACGGGCGGATGGGTGGTCATGGTGTCTTGCCCCCTGGGCGGCCGGGCGACGCCTCATGGTGATACAACCGGAGGCGACGAGAGCGGATCACATTTCGATCAACCGCCGGGCGCCGCCGCAACGAGAAAGGGCGGCCCGAGGGCCGCCCCTTCTTAGCACGTTCGGCGGAAGCGGTGCGCGCCAGCTTCAGTGCGCGCCGTGGGCCATCGCCTCGGCGCCGTGGCCCCAGACGTAGATGCAGATGAACAGGAACAGCCAGACCACGTCGACGAAGTGCCAGTACCAGGCGGCGAACTCGAAGCCGAGATGCTGCTTGGGCGTGAAGTGGCCGGCATAGGCGCGCGCCAGGCAGACGATCAGGAAGATCGTGCCGACCAGGACGTGGAAGCCGTGGAAGCCGGTCGCCATGAAGAAGGTCGAGCCGTAGATGTGGCCGGCGAACGAGAACGTCGCGTGGCTGTACTCATAGGCCTGCACGCAGGTGAAGGTGGCGCCCAGGAGGATGGTGAGGATCAGGCCGTATTTCAGGCCCTTGCGGTCGCCCTCGAGCAGCGCGTGGTGTGCCCAGGTCACCGTGGTGCCCGAGGTCAGCAGGATCAGCGTATTGAGCAGCGGCAGATGCCAGGGATCGAAGGTCTCGATGCCCTTTGGCGGCCAGACGCCGCCGAACAGGGCGTCGCGGGTGGCCTGCACCTCGAAGTTCGGATACAGCGCGGCATTGAAATAAGCCCAGAACCAGGCGACGAAGAACATCACCTCGGAGGCGATGAACAGGATCATGCCGTAGCGGTGATGGAGCTGCACCACGCGGGTGTGATCGCCCTTGTACTGCGCTTCCTTGATGACGTCGCCCCACCAGCTCGCCATGGTGTAGAGCACGCCGATGGTGCCGATGCCGAACACGACCGGCGCGGCGCCGAACATCTTGTGCATCCAGCCGATCGCGCCGAACGCCATGATGAAGGCCGAGACCGAGCCGACGAACGGCCAGGGGCTCGGGTCGACGAGATGGTAGTCGTGATGCTTGGCGTGCGCCTCAGCCATGTCAGGTCTCTCCCCAGATCGCTGCCGGTCGCGCCGGCACGGTGTCGTTCAACAGCAATGGTCCCCGGATATCGGACGTCCGCGCGGTCACAGGTTGCCCCGCGGTTTGTCCGGCTCGCCCGCGGCGATCGGCTTGGGCTCGGCGTCGCGAACGGGATAGAAGGTGTAGGACAGCGTGATCGTCTTCAGCCCGTCATTCTCGTGATCGGCCGTGATCGCCGGATCGACGTAGAACACGACAGGCATCTCACGGGTCTCGCCCGGGGCCATGGTCTGTTCGGTGAAGCAGAAGCAGTTGATCTTCTGGAAATAGGCGCCCGACGTCAGCGGCGTCACGTTGTAGGCCGCTTGCGCCATGGTGGTGCGCGCCGCCTGGTTGGTGACCTTGTAGTAGACCGTGACCACCTCGCCGATCGCGACCTCGATCTCGGTCTTCTCCGGCTCGAACTTCCACGGCAGCCCGCCGGCGACATTGGCATCGAAACGGATGCCGATCCGGCGCGCCAGCGGCGCCGACGACGGCGCCGCGGTCGCGACCTGCGTGGTGCCGTTGAAGCCGGTGGCGCGGCAGAACCAGTTGTAGAACGGCACGGCGGCATAGGACGCGCCGACCATCAGCACCACGACGGCGCCGCAGATGCCGCCGACCAGCGCATCGCGGCCGAGGCCGCGGCGCGGCGCGGCCGGCGCTGTCGCCGGAACGATCTGGTCGGTTGTCTCCATTGCGGTCTGCTTCGCCCTGTCCTGCATCGCGTCTCTACATCGGCCGATTCAGCACCGCGGGACCCTTCACCATGGTCACCGCGAAGAACAGCACCACCAGCACGCCGAGCGCGAGCGCAATCGCGATCGAGCGGCGACGGCGGCTGCGCAGCTGCGCCTCGGTGAGGACGATGCCCTCTTGCTCGTTCGGATCTGCCATCGTGATCGCCATGTTTTCCAGTCTCGCGCCTCTTACCAGATCAGCGGCGCGATCATGCGCGCGACCGCTTCGAGCCCGAGCGTCGCGAACAGCGCGAACAGGTAAAGGATCGAGAAGGCGAACAGCCTGCGGTTGGCGCGCAGCGAGGTGCTGCGCTCGCGCTTGCGGAACACCTCGATCGCGAGCCATAGCATGCCGGCGCCGAGCGCCAGCGAGACGACGCCGTAGACGGCATCGAAATAGCCGAGCGGCCAGGGCGCCAGCGCGACCGCCACCAGCACGATCGTGTAGAGCAGGATCTGCAGCCGGGTCGCATCGGGGCCGGCGACCACCGGCAGCATCGGCACGCCGGCGCGGGCGTAATCGTCGCTGCGGAACAGCGCCAGCGCCCAGAAATGCGGCGGGGTCCAGAAGAAGATGATCAGGAACAGCCAGAGCGGCTCCGGCGCGATCGATCCGGTGGCCGAAACCCAGGCGACCACCGGCGGCAGGGCGCCGGCGGCGCCGCCAATGACGATGTTCTGCGCGGTCCAGCGCTTCAGCCACAGCGTGTAGATCACGACGTAGAAGAAGATGGTGAAGGCGAGCAGCGCGCCGGCGAACCAGTTGACGAGGATGCCCAGCGTCAGCACCGAGAAGAACGACAGCGTGATGCCGAAGGCGAGGGCCTCCTGGCGGGTGACGCGGCCGCGCGGGATCGGGCGGTTGGCGGTGCGCGACATCAGCGAGTCGATGTCGCCTTCCAGCGCCATGTTCAGCGCCCCGGAGGCCCCGGCCCCGACCGCGATGCACAGCAGCGAGGTGATGGCGAGCACCGGGTGGAAATGGCCCGGAGCGATCAGCAGGCCGATCAACGCCGTAAAGATCACGAGCGACATCACCCTCGGCTTCAGGAGCGCGAGATAATCGCCGACATCGGCCTCGGAAATCCGCGGGCCGACGGCAATGGCGTTCTGATCGATGACCGACACGACGAATCCAGACTTCAATTCACAGGCTTCAATTCAAACGGCTCTGACGCAGGGCGCGCCAGAACCTCGATTCAAGTCTCCATCCGGCAAACCATCGGGCGCACCACCGGCGGATATCGACGCGGCGCCGGATGGGCGCCGCGTCGGAGAGATCGGGCTCACTGCACCTTCGGCAGCACCTCGAACTGGTGGAACGGCGGCGGCGAGGACAGGGTCCATTCCAAGGTCGTCGCGCCCGGTCCCCACGGATTGTTCGCCGCCTGCTGCTTGCGCATGAAGGCGTCGACGACCCCGTAGATGAAGATCAGCACGCCAAAGGCCGAGATGTAGGAGCCGATCGACGACACCAGATTCCAGCCGGCATAGGCATCGGGATAGTCGATGTAGCGGCGCGGCATGCCCGACAGGCCGAGGAAGTGCTGCGGGAAGAACACCAGGTTCACGCCGACGAAGGTGACCCAGAAGTGCGCCTTGGCGATGGTCTCGTTGTACATGTAGCCGAACATCTTCGGGAACCAGTAGTACCAGCCCGCGAAGATGGCGAACACGGCGCCGAGCGACAGCACGTAGTGGAAGTGCGCGACGACGTAATAGGTGTCCTGCAGCACGCGGTCGACGCCGGCATTCGCCAGCACGACGCCGGTGACGCCGCCGACCGTGAACAGGAAGATGAAGCCCACCGCCCACAGCATCGGCGCGCGGAATTCGATCGAGCCGCCCCACATCGTGGCGATCCAGGAGAAGATCTTCACGCCGGTGGGCACCGCGATCACCATGGTGGCGGCGACGAAATAGGCCTGCGTCGCCGAGGACATGCCGACCGTGTACATGTGGTGCGCCCACACCACGAAGCCGATGCCGCCGATCGCGACCATGGCGTAGGCCATGCCGAGATAGCCGAACACGGGCTTGCGCGAGAAGGTCGACACGATCTGGCTGATCATGCCGAAGCCGGGCAGGATCAGGATGTACACTTCCGGATGGCCGAAGAACCAGAACAGATGCTGGAACAGCAGCGGGTCGCCGCCGCCGGCCGGATCGAAGAAGGTGGTGCCGAAATTGCGGTCGGTCAGCATCATGGTGATGGCGCCGGCGAGCACCGGCAGCGACAGCAGCAACAGGAACACCGTCACCAGGATCGACCACACGAACAGCGGCATCTTGTGCAGGGTCATGCCCGGCGCACGCATGTTGAAGATGGTGGTGATGAAGTTGATCGAGCCGAGGATCGACGACGCACCGGCGAGATGCAGCGACAGGATCGCGAAATCCACCGCTGGTCCCGGATGACCTGAGGTCGACAGCGGCACATACATCGTCCAGCCGGCGCCGACGCCGTTGGCGCCGGGCTCGCCCTCGACGAAGGTCGAGGTCAGCAGCAGCGCGAACGAGGCCGGCAGCAGCCAGAACGAGATGTTGTTCATGCGCGGGAACGCCATGTCCGGCGCGCCGATCATCAGCGGCACCATCCAGTTGCCGAAGCCGCCGATCATCGCCGGCATGACCATGAAGAAGATCATGATCAGGCCGTGCGAGGTCACGAACACGTTGTAGGTGTGGTTCTCGTGAAAGAACTGCACGCCCGGATACATCAGCTCGATGCGGATCGCGACCGACATGACGAGGCCGATGATGCCGGCGCACACCGCGAAGATCAGATACATCGTGCCGATGTCTTTGTGGTTGGTCGAATAGATCCAGCGGCGCCATCCGGTCGGATGGTCGTGCGCGTGATCGTCATGGCCGGTCAGGGTCGTCGCGTTCGTCGCCATTGTCCAATCCTCAGTGTCCCCGTAGGCCGCGCGAGGCGGCCCTCAATCCTAAGCGCTCGTCCCCGCGCGCTACTGCGATATGCCCGCAGCCGACGCGTAGGTGCTCGCGGGCGCGCTGGCGTACTTCTTCTTGGCGTCCTCGACCCAGGCGGTGAATTCCTGGTCGCTCACGACGCGCACCGCGATCGGCATGTAGGCGTGGTCCTTGCCGCACAGCTCGGAGCACTGGCCGTAATACATGCCGACCTTGGTCGCCTTGAACCAGGTCTCGTTGAGGCGGCCGGGAATGGCGTCGATCTTGATGCCGAAGGACGGCACGGCGAAGGAGTGGATGACGTCGGCGCCGGTGGTCTGGACGCGAATCACCTTGTTGACCGGCACGACCATCTCATTGTCGACCGCCAGCAGGCGCGGCTTCTTGTCCTGCGCCATCAGCGAGTCGAACTCGAACTTGCCGTTGTCGGGATAGGCGTAGCTCCAGTACCACTGCTTGCCGGTCGCCTTGATCGTGAGGTCCGCCTTCGGCACGTCGAGCTCGAGGAACAAGAGGCGGAACGACGGCACCGCAATGGTGACGAGGATCAGCACCGGGATCAGCGTCCACGCCACTTCGAGCAGCGTGTTGTGCGTGGTCCGCGACGGCACCGGATTGGCGCGCGCGTTGAACTTGACCACCACGGCGATCAGCAGCGCCAGCACGAACAGCGTGATGATGGTGATGATCGTCAGCAGCAGGCCGTGGAACCAGGTGATGTTCTCCATCACCGGTGTCGCAGCCTCCTGCAGCTTGACTTCCCATGGCGCCGGCTGCCCCGTTTCAGCAAACGCCGCTCCACCCGACACGAGCGTCATGCCCGTTACAGCCAACCCCAGCAAGGCGCTCAATTGGCCTTTCGACATCTTCATGCCGTCGCGCTCCCTTCAGAACTTTCCCCCTCAGCGCACCGCCCGCTTCACGCGGCGGCGCGCCGTTCGATCCGCTCTCCTGACAAATGGCCTTCGGGCGGATGCATAGAAAAGCACCTGGGCCAGTTCACTGGAATGACGAAATCTTTCTTCTCAAACCATAATTCTTGATCTATCGCAATGCAGTCTTGCGCCGGATATCGCGCGCCGCGATGTTCGTCGCGACAAGCGTATTTTCCGGGAGATTGCCGCATGCCGTGATTTCGCGGGCAACGGGCGCTTGACAGGCGTGCGGCGCGATGTAGGCAAACGGGACACGGCCGTTTGCGAGGCTGATTCGGCGAGGCGCTGCGGCAGCGCCCACCGGGGTGCGGCCATATTTGGTATCGTTTCGTGCCGTACGCCGGTGACGCTGTCCTCAAGACGCCATCATTGCCGTATCATGGCGTCGGACGCGCAGATCACCCACAGGAAATTGTCATGGCACCGACCCGGATCAGGGTTTCAACGGACAGGACAGCTGACATGCCGACCCCAGCTGCGAATGACTCGCGCCGTTTGTACCGATTCAGCGCGGTGCGTGCGCGACTCACGCATGTCGCCGCAATGACCTCCGCCGCAGCAACGGCGATCGCGCTGATGGCCGCGACGGTGGTCGGCGTGCCGCACGCGGCGTTGGCACAGGGCGCGGTGCGCTCGGTGCATGGCGACTGGCAGATCCGCTGCGACACGCCGCCGGGCGCGCAGAGCGAGCAGTGCGCGCTGATCCAGAGCGTCGTGGCCGAGGACCGCTCCAATGCCGGCCTCACCGTGATCATGCTCAAGACCGCCGACCAGAAGAGCCGGCTGATGCGCGTGGTGGCGCCGCTCGGCGTGCTGCTGCCCTCCGGCCTTGGCCTGAAGCTCGACAACCAGGACGTCGGCCGCGCCGGCTTCGTGCGCTGCCTGCCCAATGGCTGCGTCGCCGAGGTGGTGCTGGAGGACAAGCTGCTCGGCCAGCTCAAGACGGCCAAGACCGCGACCTTCATCATCTTCGAGACGCCGGAGGAAGGGATCGGCTTCCCGCTAAGCCTCAACGGACTCGCCGAAGGCTTCGACAAGCTGCCCTGACGTTGGCCACGATTGACAGGCCCCTCCCGCGCACGATGCCGTGATCGAGCCGTGAGTTCGCGCGTCTGAATGCGCGCGCCGCGCCCTCAGCGCGGGCCGTCGAGCGCCAGCGCCATCACCAGCAGGGTCTTGTCGAACCCGTCATCGCCAGGCTCCCGCGGCTGCACCGCCTTGAGCAGGAATCCGGCCTTCTGGTACAGCCGGATAGCGTTGGTGTTGCTGCGGTAAACCGTGAGCTCGACACGCGAGAAGCCGGCCGCCCGCGCGGCCTCGAGCGCCGCCGCCATCAGTCGCCTGCCGAGGCCCTGGTGCCGGAACTGCGGCATTAGGCCCATGCCGAGCACCCCGATCCGGGCATCGATTGGCCCCGATTTGGGCGTCACATCGCACCAGCCGACGACCTCCCCGGCCGAGAGAGCGACGAATTGCGGATATCCCTCGTGGATGTTGTTCAGAATGAAGGCGCGCGTGGACTCCAGCGGCGGCGCCTGCACGAACGACAAATAGCGCCGCTCGCGCGCGACATGATCGAGCGTGCGGTGGAAGCTCTCGATGTGAGCGGACGTGATGGGAACGATCTCAACCATGTCAGTTCGGTAATCATCCAGCCCCTCGCGCCCCGGCGTCAAAACAACTATCTTGGAATGAACGCTCCGACAACGGATTGAAACATGACTGCTCCCACCACTTCCCTGCTCGAGCGCGCCAATCTGGATCGCGATGCGGTCCGGAGCGAGGTCGCGCGCGGCCTGGCCGGCGCCGATGACGGCGAATTGTTCTTCGAATACAGCCAGACCGAGGCGCTGACCTTCGACAATGGCCGGCTGAAGCAGGCGACCTACGACACCAGCCAGGGCTTCGGCCTGCGCGCGGTGAAGGACGACGCGGTCGGCTATGCCCATTCCTCCGACGTGTCGCTGCCGGCCCTGATGCGCGCCGCCGATGCGGTGAGCGCGGTCAGGGGCGGCTATTCCGGCACGTTCGCGAGCGCACCGCCGCACACCAACGTCCGGCTCTATGGCGACGACAATCCGCTGGACGCCCCGGGCTTCGAAACCAAGGTCAAGCTGCTCGGCGAGATCGACGCGTATCTGCGCGACAAGGATCCGCGCGTGCGCCAGGTGACGGTGAGCCTGGGCGCGACCTGGCAGGTCGTGGAGATCCTGCGGCCCGACGGCGAGAGCTATCGCGACATCCGCCCGCTGGTGCGCGTGAACATCTCCGTCGTCGCCGGCCAGGGTGATCGCCAGGAGAGCGGCGGCAAGGGCTATGGCGGCCGCGAGGCCTATGCGCGCTTCATCGAGACCAAAGCCTGGCGCGAGGCCGCCGACGGCGCGCTACGCGAGGCGCTGGTCAACCTGGAGTCTGTCCCCGCCCCCGCCGGCGAGATGGACGTCGTGTTAGGGGCCGGCTGGCCCGGCGTGATGCTGCACGAGGCCGTCGGCCACGGCCTCGAGGGCGACTTCAACCGCAAGAAGACCTCGGCCTTTGCCGGACTGCTGGGCAAGCCGGTCGCCGCCAAGGGCGTCACCGTGGTCGATGACGGCACCATGGCCTCGCGCCGCGGCTCGCTGTCGATCGACGACGAGGGCACGCCGACCAGCCGTACCTTGCTGATCGAGGACGGCATTCTCGTCGGCTACATGCAGGACCGCCAGAACGCGCGGCTGATGAACATGGCGCCGACCGGCAACGGCCGCCGCCAGGGCTACGCACATGTGCCGATGCCGCGCATGACCAACACCTACATGCTGGCCGGCGAGCACGACCCGGCCGAGATCATCGCCTCGGTCAAGAACGGCATCTATGCCGTCAATTTCGGCGGCGGCCAGGTCGACATCACCTCGGGCAAATACGTCTTCCAGTGCACCGAGGCCTACAGGATCGAGAACGGCAAGGTCGGTGCGCCGGTGAAGGGCGCGATGCTGATCGGCAACGGCCCGACGGATTTGAACCGCATCAGCATGATCGGCAACGATCTGTCGCTCGATACCGGCATCGGCACCTGCGGCAAGAACGGCCAGGGCGTGCCGGTCGGCGTCGGTCAGCCGACGCTTCGCATGGATCGCATCACCGTTGGAGGCACGGGCCGATGAGCCTCGACAAGATGTCCACGAGCAAGATCGGAACCAAGGCCGTGCGTAAGGAAACCACTTGGGGCGGTCAGCTTGCGCAACTCGCCGCCGTGGTGATGGTGGTGTTCGTCGCCAAGGGCGCGATCGCCGAGCCGTTCTACGTGCCGTCCGGCTCGATGGAGCCGACCCTGATGATCGGCGACGCCCTGCTGGCGTCGAAATTCCCCTATGGGTACGGCACCTCGTCGCTGCCGATGCAGATCACGCTGCCCGAGACCGGCCGCCTGTTCGGCGAAACGCCGAAGCGGGGCGACGTCGTCGTGTTCCGCTGGCCCGGCGACACCTCACAGGCCTGGGTCAAGCGCGTCGTCGGCCTGCCCGGCGACCGCATCCAGATGCGCCAGGGCCAGCTCTACATCAACGGCCAGGCAGCCGCGCTGAAGCCGGACGGCATCGGCGATGCCGAGGACGACACCGGCCGCAACGAGCCGGCCTATCGTTACGTCGAGACGCTGCCGAACGGCGTGTCGCATTTGATCTTCAAGATGCGCGACAACGGCCGGCTCGACAACACCCCGGAGGTGACCGTTCCGCCCGGCAAGCTGTTCGTGCTCGGCGATAACCGCGACAACTCCGCCGACAGCCGCGTTGCCTTGCGCGACGGCGGCGTTGGCCTGCTGCCGATCGACAACCTCGTGGGCCGCGCCGATGCCGTGGTCGGCTCCTGGGACCTCGGCTTCAAGAACCAGCCGGTCTGGGCCTGGCTGTCGGGCTTCCGGCTGGATCGCTTCTTCACCGCGGTGCGCTGAGCGGATCGCGGCCGTGACCTTCGACGATGTCAGGGCGCTTGCGCTGACATGGCCGGAGGTCGAGGACGGCACGTCCTACGGGACGCCCGCGCTGAAGGTGCGCAAGAAGATGCTGGCGCGGCTGAAGGAGGACGGGGACAGCCTCGTCCTGCCCGGCGTACTGCTGGATGAACGCGCGATGCTGGTCGAGACGCGCCCAAAGCTGTTCTATTTCACCGATCACTACCGCGACTATCCGATCGTGTTGCTGCGCCTGTCGAAGGCGAAGCGCGCCGACGCAGAGCCGCTGTTGCGCCGGCAGTGGCGGGCCCTGGCGTCAAGGAGAGCCGTAGCCGTGTTCGATCGCGGCTGAAACGGGCTGCACGCCGTTCTCCATCTCGTGTATTGAACGTGCCGACGGCACCCATGTTCTGATGCCTTCGACCATCATGACCAAAGACGATTTCATCGCAGCCGCGCTGCGCAACCCCGTCAACACCGCGATCATGCGCGTGCTGCGTGAAACGGCCGTGCCCGATGCCTGGGTCGTCGCCGGCTGCCTGACTCAGAGCGTCTGGAACGTGCGGACCGGCCGTCCGATCGATCACGGCATCAACGACTACGACATCTTCTATTTCGATCCGGATACGTCGTGGGATGCTGAGGACGCCGTCATCCGGCGCATCACATCCTGCCTCCATGACATCGAAGCCAAGGTGGAGGTGCGCAACCAGGCCCGCGTCCATCTCTGGTATCCCGCCAAGCACGGTCGTCCCTACTCCGCCGTGTCGCGATCAACCGATGGAATCGACCGGTTTCTCACCGTCAACACGCAGGTCGGGCTCCGCCCCGTCGCCGATGGATATGAGCTCTATGCGCCCAAGGGCCTCGGTGACATCGCGCAGATGATCGTGCGGCCGAACCACACGGCCAATTTCTCGGCGACGAACTACATCGCCAAGGCGGAACGTTGGAAGGCACTGTGGCCTGAGATCACCGTGATCGTCGCGGAAGACTAACATTGTTGGACCAACACGTGAAACGACAGGGACGCAGGCATCTTCGTTTGCCGTCCCATAGCCGGCCCGCAAAATAGCGGCCCTCGTCGCCCCGCGCTATCGCACCACGCCTGACGTGAACCCCGCGCGGCGCCGCGGCGGCTTGATCTCCTTCTTCAGGAAGCAATGCGCCTCCTTGCCGGCATAGCCGGGCCGCGAGAAGGTCCAGGCCCGGCATTTGTTGTCGCCGGTGCAGGCGGCCTTGCAGATCTCCTCGGCGTCGGCGGCCTTCTCTTCCTTCTTGTCCGCCGCCTTGTCACCGCTGCTCTTGTCGCCCTTGTCGGCGGCCTTCTCGGCCTTGTCGCCGCCCTTCAGATCGGTGGTCTTGATGTCGAAGCTGCGGTAGTCGCCGCCGGGACGGTCGATCGACGTCTCGACCGCATCGTTGCGGATCTCGACGACGCCCGCGCCACGCACGCCGGAAACGCAGCAATTGTCCGGCACGCGCGCCGGCACGCTGTTCTTGAGCCAGCACACCGCACCCGCTTCCATCACGGTCGGATAGTTGAAGCTCCAGGCGCGGCACCGCCGGTCGTGCTCGCACAGCAGCGCGCAATCGGCCGGGTCGCCGGAGGTGATCGGCGCGCTCATATAGTCGCCGCCGGGGCGATCGGAATAGGTCTGGGCTGAAGCCGGCGTCAGGCACACAGCCGCGAACAGGCACGCCAGTGCCCTCAGCCATGCCCCGATGAAGCGCCCCACGCGCCGCCGCTGAACCATCCGACCCATTGTTAATGTTCGAGTTTTCTTGCGAGTTTTTAGGCAGTCATTTGATCGCCACGAACCTGTATGGCGGATGAACGGCTCGGACCGGTGGGAGCAGCGGAAGGCAACGCAGCGGCGCCCAGGCGCTGAATCGAACCTGGGACACAAATCGCAACAAAAAACAGCGGACCCAAGCCGCCAGCCGCCTCAACGTGGAGCAGGCGGCGCAGCGAACCTGCGACGGTCGCAGGCTCAGCCGTTCCGATCAGAACGCATATTCGTCGTAGGCCGGCTCGACCGAGCCACCCCACGGGCCGTCGAACTTCTCCAGCATCTCCTCGGCCGGCGAGCGGCCAGAATCGATGATCTGGTCGAGCGGCTCGAGATAGCGGCTCTCGTCGCGGCCGAGGTGGTCGATGCGGCCGCGCCGGCGCAGGCCGAGATGCGCCAGGGTGAGGCATTCCTTGGCGATCTCGAACACGTAGCGATTGCGAATACGCGCCTTGAAGCCGAGGCGCGGCACGTCGTCGCGCAGGTTCTGGCGCTCGAACGCGGTCCAGGTCTTGACCAGGTCCCAGGCCGCGTCGAGGCTGACGTCGTCGTAGAGCAGGCCGACCCAGAACGCCGGCAGCGCCGGCAGCCGGCCCCACGGCACACCGTCGGCACCGCGCATTTCCAGATAGCGCTTCAGGCGCACCTCCGGGAAGATCGTCGAGAGGTGATTGGCCCAATCCGACAGCGTCGGACGCTCGCCCGGCATCGCCGGGTTCTTGCCTTCGAAGAAGTCGCGGAACGAGGTGCCGGAGACGTCGATATAGGTCTCCTCGCGTTTCACGAAATACATGGGAACATCGAGCGCGTAGTCGACCCAGCGCTCGAAGCCCATGCCATCCTCGAACGCCCACGGGATCATGCCCGAGCGCTGATTGTCAGTGTCGCGCCAGATCTCGGAGCGGAACGACAGGAAGCCGTTCGGCTTGCCTTCGGTGAATGGCGAATTGGCGAACAGCGCGGTCGCGATCGGCTGCAGCGCCACCGAGACCCTGAGCTTCTTGACCATGTCGGCTTCGGAGGAGAAGTCGAGATTGGTCTGAACGGTGCAGGTCCGGTACATCATGTCGAGGCCGTAACGGCCGACCTTCGGCATGTAGCTGGTCATGATCTTGTAGCGGCCCTTGGGCATCACCGGAATTTCGGCGCGCGACCAGGACGGCGTCATGCCCAAGCCGAGAAAGCCGATGCCGAGCGGAGTTGCGATCTCGCGTACCTGCGCCAGATGCGCCATCAGCTCCGCATGCGTCTGGTGCACGGTCTCGACCGGCGCGCCCGACAGCTCGAACTGGCCGCCGGGCTCCAGCGAGATGGCGCCCCCGCCGGTGACATCATAGAGCCCGATGATGTTGCCGCGCTCCATGATCGGCTCCCAGCCGAGCAGGAGCTTCATGCCTTCGAGCAGCGCGCCGATGCCGCGCGCACCCTCGTAAGGGACCGGGCGGTGACCGTCGAGCGTGAACGGCGTCTTCTCGTGCTCGGTCCCGATGCGGAAGGCGGACGGCGGCTTCACGCCGGCCGCGAGCCACGCCACCAGCTCGTCGCGCGACTGCAGCGGGGTCATATCGATCTGGTCACGCGCCATGGGAGTCTCGGTTCAGAAGCGCTTCGAGGGTCGCGCGTGGTGACAGGAAAGGCCGCGGCCCCCAGGGGGCCGCGGATGTGAATGGGAACGGATGCTTCATCGGGTCGCCGCGCCCTCTCCAGCCGCCAACGGAGCGGCCTGACCACAGGAGCAGCCAAGCCGATCCAGCAGCATGCAAAGCTTGGCGGCGTCGGTATCCGACAGCTTGGAGCCGACATGCTTCTCGATCGCGGCGGAATAGGCCGACCACATCCGCTTCTGCAGTTCGCGTCCGGCCTCGGTGATCTCGACGAACTGGCCGCGCTTGTCCATCTTGCATTCGCGCCGGACGACCAGACCTTCTTCGACCAGCCGGTCGATCAGCCGGGAAGTGGAATATTGCGGGATCAGCATCTGCCGCTCGAGCTCGACCGGACGCAGCTCGCCCGCGGGCGCCCGGGACAGCTCCAGCAGCGCATCATACCAGGCGAGCGGCGGAAAACCGGCCTTCTTCAGCTCCTGCTCGACGCAGTCCAGCACCCGGCTCTGGACCCGCATCAGGCGGATCCAGGCGGCGGTCGCCTCGGTCGATGGTTTGCGTTTCATGGGCCGGCTCGTATCCTTCAGGTCCTCGTTCTAGCGCATTCGATGCACCTGCATCAATCTTGACTATTCCATGCAAGTGCATGTAAGGGCGGGTGTGACGCCGCGATCGGTTCCAACCACGACGATGGTCTCACGGAGGGAATACCCAATGAAGCTTTATTATTCACCCGGCGCCTGCTCGCTCTCGCCCCACATCGCCCTGCTCGAGGCCGGCCTGCCCTACGATCTCGTCAAGGTCGATCTGCGCGCCAAGACCCTGGAAAATGGCGACGATTACCTCAAGGTCAATCCGAAGGGCCAGGTGCCGGCGCTCGGGTTGCCGAGCGGCGAGATCGTGACCGAAGGCCCGGTCATCGTCCAGATGATCGCCGACCGGGCGGCGACCAAGAACCTCGCCCCGGCGCGCGACAGCGGCGAGCGCTACAAGCTCTTGGAGTGGCTGAACTTCATCACCTCGGAGCTGCACAAGAATTTCGGCCCGATGTTCTCGCCGGTGCTCGCCGACGACGCCAAGGCGTTCTTCAAGGACCGCGTGATGGGCAAGTTCAAATATATCGACGGCCAGCTTGCCGGCCACGACTATCTGATGGGCCAGCAGTTCACGGTCGCCGACGGCTATCTGTTCACCATCCTGACCTGGGCGGACCGGATGAAGTTCGACCTGTCGGCGATGCCGAATCTGGTGGCCTACAAGAACCGCGTCGCCGCGCGGCCGAAGGTGCAGGAGGCGCTGACCAAGGAAGGGCTGATGAAGGCGGGGTGAGCGAGATCTTGAAAGAACTCGCCGTTGCTTCTCGGGCGGTCTGTTCTCTCCCCCCTTGTGGGGGAGAGATAGAGAGGGGGGTAGCCACAAGCGCTGGTGGCTGCGGCTACCCCCCTCCCTAACCCTCCCCCACAAGGGGGGAGGGAATGGACAGCAAACGCGGCTCGCTTCCGCCTAGCATTCCGGTCTCAAGCCGCCGCCTTCTTCGGCGGGAAGCGGCCGTAGAAGGTTTCGCCCTTGGCGGCCATCTCTTCCAGCAGCTTCGGCGGGGCGAAGCGCGAGCCGTACTTCGCCGTGAACTTGTGGCACAGCTCGACGAACTTCTTCGTCCCCATGAAGTCGATGTAGGACAGCGTGCCGCCGGTGAACGGCGCGAAGCCGAAACCGAGGATGGAGCCGACATCGGCCTCGCGCACGTCGGTGATGACGTGGTCCTCGACGGTGCGCGCAGCCTCCACCGCCTGCACCACCAGGAAGCGCTGCTTCAGCTCCTCGACGTCTAGCGTGTCGGGATCGAGATGCTTGGGCTGCAGCTTGGCGAGATCCGGCCACAGGCTCTTCTGACCCTTGCCCTTCTCGGGATAGTCGTAAAAGCCTTTGGCGTTCTTGCGGCCGAAGCGACCCTGCTTCTCGACCAGCTCGACCATCAGCTTCTTGTGGTCCTGGTTGATCGCGTTGGGCCCGAGATCATGCTCGGTCGCCTTCATGATCTTGAGGCCGAGATCGAGCGCGACCTCGTCCGACAGCGACAGCGGGCCAACCGGCATGCCGGCCATCTTGGCCGCGTTCTCGATCATCGCCGGCGGCACGCCTTCGAGGAACATCTCGTTGCCCTCGGCGATGTAGCGCATCACGCAGCGGTTGGCGAAGAAGCCGCGGGAGTCGTTGACCACGATGGGCGTCTTGCCGATGGTGCGGACATAGTCGAGCGCGGTCGCCAGCGCGACGTCGCCGGTGGCCTTGCCCATGATGATCTCGACCAGCATCATCTTCTCGACCGGCGAGAAGAAGTGAATGCCGATGAAGCGGCCCTGGTCCTTGAACTCCTCGGCCAGCGAGGTGATCGGCAAGGTCGAGGTGTTGGAGGCGAAGATCGCGCCGTCCTTCAGATGCTGCTGCGCCTTGGCGTAGGTCTCGGCCTTGACCTTGCGGTCCTCGAAAACGGCCTCGATGACCAGGTCACAATCCTTCAGCGCGGCGTAGTCCGCGGTCGCGGTGATGCGGCCCATGATCGCCTCGGCCTCGCCCGGCTTGGCACGGCCCTTCTTGACCAGGCCATCGACCACGCTCTGCGCATGCGCCTTGCCCTTGTCGGCGCTCTCCTGGTCGCGGTCGATCAGCACGACCTCGAGCCCGCCGCGCGCCGAGACGTAGCCGACGGATGCGCCCATGAAGCCGGCGCCGATCACGGCGATCTTCTTCAGCTTGCTTGGCGGCACGTCGACCGGGCGGCGCGCGCCCTTGTTCAATTCCTGCATCGAAAGGAACAGGCTGCGGATCATCGCCGCGGCTTCCTTGGAGCGCAGGATGTGGGCGAAGTAGCGCGACTCGACGCGCAGCGCGGCGTCGATCGGCAACTGCAGGCCCTCATAGACGCAGCTCATGATGGCACGCGCGGCCGGATAGTTGTCGTAGGTCTCGCGGCGGTAGATGGCGTTGCCGGCCGGGAACATCATCATGCCGTTCTTCGAGAACACCGGGCCGCCGGGCAGCTTGAAGCCCTTCTCGTCCCACGGTGCGACGGCCTTGCCGCCGGCCTTGATCCAGTCCTTGGCGGCCTTGATCAGATCCGCCGCCGGAACGATGGCGTCGACCAGCTTCAAGGCCTTGGCCTTGTCGAGCGTCAGCGCCTCGCCCTTCAACAGCAGGTTCATCGCGTCCTGCGGCTGCACGATGCGCGGCACGCGCTGGGTGCCGCCGGCGCCGGGGAACAGGCCGACCTTGATCTCGGGCAGGCCGAGACGGGTCTTCGGGTTCTCGGCCGCGACGCGGTGATGGCAGGCCAAGGTCAGCTCGAAGCCGCCGCCGAGCGCGAGGCCGTTGATCGCGGCGACCCACGGCTTGCCGGAGGTCTCCATCGCCCGGTAGATCTGCGAGAAGCGCCGGCTGTTGTCGAACAGCATCTGGTTGGCGGCTTCCTCGCCCTTGCCCTTCAGCACCTCGACATAGGAGCGGTTCATGCCCTCGAGCATGGACAGGTCGGCGCCGGCGCAGAACGCCTCCTTGGCCGAGGTGATGACGACGCCCTTGATGGCGGCGTCAGCAGTGGTCTCCTTGACGATGGTCTCGAGTTCGATCGCCGAGGTCTCGTCCAGCACGTTCATCGAACGTCCCGGGATGTCCCAGGTGATCAGCGCAATGCCGTCGGCATCGGTTTCGAGCTTGAAGTTCTTGAAGGCCATGTGGTGCTCCCTCGTGCCTGCAGCCGGTCGGCGCGGCGTTGTCCTGAAATCGTAGGGTGGGCAAAGGCGCCCTTGCGCCGTGCCCACCGACGGTGTCGATGACGAAAGACGGTGGGCACGCTTCGCTTTGCCCACCCTACGTCTTGAGATCGATCACACCCGCTCGATGATGGTCGCGGTGCCCATGCCGCCACCGATGCACAGCGTGACCAGGGCGGTGGCCTTGCCGGTACGCTCGAGCTCGTCGAGCACGGTGCCCAGGATCATCGCGCCAGTGGCGCCGAGCGGATGGCCGAGCGCGATGGCGCCGCCATTGACGTTGATCCTGTCCTTGTCGATCTCGAACGCCTGCATGTAGCGCAGCACGACCGAGGCGAACGCCTCGTTGAGCTCGAACAGGTCGATGTCCGAGGTCTTCATGCCGGAGCGCTCGAACAGCTTCTCGGTGACGTCGACCGGGCCGGTCAGCATCATCGCCGGCTCCGAGCCGATATTGGCGAAGGCGCGGATTTTCGCGCGCGGCTTCATGCCATACTTCGCCCCGGCCTCCTTGCTGCCGAGCAGCACCGCACCGGCGCCGTCGACGATGCCCGAGGAGTTGCCGGCGTGATGCACGTAGTTGACGCGCTCGATCTCCGGATGCGACTGGATCGCCACCGCATCGAAGCCGCCCATCTGCGCCATCGCCGCGAATGACGGCTGCAGCTGCGCCAGCGACTGCATCGTCGTCGACGGGCGCATGTGCTCGTCCTTGGCGAGGATGGTCAGGCCGTTGATGTCCTTGACCGGAACGACAGACTTGTCGAAGCGGCCTTCCTCCCAGGACTTCGCCGCGCGCTGCTGGCTCTGCACCGCGTAGGCGTCGACATCGTCGCGCGAGAAGCCGTACTTGGTCGCGATCAGATCGGCGGAGACACCCTGAGGCATGAAGTAGGCCGGCACCGCCATCGACGGGTCCATCGGCCAGGCGCCGCCGGAGGCGCCGATGCCGACGCGGCTCATCGACTCCGCGCCGCCGCCGATGACCAGCTCATGCTGGCCGCTCATGATCTGCGCGGCGGCGAAATTCACGGCGTCGAGGCCGGAGGCGCAGAAGCGGCTGATCTGAATGCCCGGGACGGCGTCGCCGAGACCCGCATTCAGCGCGGCGAAACGCGCGATGTCCGAGCCGGCCTCGCCGACCGGATCGACCACGCCGAGCACGACGTCATCGACCGCGTCCTCGGGAATGTTGTTGCGGTCCTTGAGCGCCTTCAAAGGCACCGTGGCGAGCGCGAGCGCGGTCACCTCATGCAGGCTGCCATCGGATTTGCCGCGGCCGCGGGGGGTACGCACGTGGTCGTAGATAAAGGCCTCAGGCATCACGCCCTCCTCATCTGATCGGATTCGTTGTTGTTGGTGTTCGACGGTAGCCGGCGCGCGAGCGGCGCACCGGCCCCCGCCGCAGCATCAGAAGGCTTCCGCCGGCAGCTCCATCACGGTCGCACAGCCGGCCTGCAGGCGGGCGAGATGCGCGGCCGTCTCAGGGATCACGCGCTCCATGAAGAAGCGGCCCGTGACCAGCTTCGTGGTCAGATAGGGCGAACTGTCGCCGGCCGCAATCTTGTCCTGCGCGACCTTGGCCATCTTCGCCCACATGTAGCCGAAGGTGACCAGCGCGAAGAGATGCATGTAGTCCGTCGCGGCGGCGCCGGCATTGTCCGGCTTGGTCATCGCGTTCTGCATCAGCCAGGTCGTGGCCTGCTGCAGATGGCCGAGCGCGGTCGACAACGGAGCGACGAACGGCTTCATCGCATCATTGCCGCCCTGCTCCTTGGCGAACGAGCCGACCTCGGCGAAGAACGCCATCACGGCGCGGCCGCCGTCGCGCGGCAGCTTGCGGCCGACGAGATCCAGCGCCTGGATGCCGTTGGCGCCTTCGTAGATCATCGCGATGCGGGCATCGCGCACGAACTGCTCCATGCCGTGCTCGGCGATGTAGCCGTGACCGCCATACATCTGCTGCGCCTGAACGGCGTTGGCGAAGCCCATGTCGGTCATGTAGCCCTTCATGACCGGGGTCATCAGGCCCATGTGATCGTCGGCCGCCTGACGGTCCTTCGGGTCAGCTGAGCGGTGCGCGACGTCGCTCTTCAGCGAGGTCCACACCACCATGGCGCGCGCGGCCTCGTTGAAGGCGCGGATCGACAGCAGGGTGCGGCGCACGTCGGGATGCACGATGATCGGATCGGCCGCCTTGTCCGGCGCCTTGGCACCGGTCAGCGAACGTCCCTGGATGCGCTCGCGCGCATAGGCGACCGCGTTCTGATAGGCGACCTCGGACTGCGCGAGCCCCTGCACGGCAACGCCGAGCCGGGCCTCGTTCATCATCACGAACATGCCCTGCATGCCCTTGTTCTCTTCGCCGATCAGCCAGCCGGTGGCGTTGTCGTAGTTCATCACACAGGTCGAGTTGCCGTGGATGCCCATCTTGTGCTCAATCGAGCCGCAGGTGACGCCGTTGCGCGCGCCTACTGTGCCGTCCGGGTTGACCATGAATTTCGGCACCACGAACAGCGACACGCCCTTGATGCCGGCCGGTGCACCTTCGATGCGGGCAAGCACGAGGTGGATGATGTTGTCCGCGAGGTCATGCTCGCCGGCCGAGATGAAGATCTTGGTACCGGAAATCTTGAAGCTGCCGTCGGGCTGACGCACCGCCTTGGTGCGCAAGAGACCGAGATCGGTGCCGCAATGCGGCTCGGTGAGGTTCATGGTGCCGGTCCACTCGCCCGCCACCATCTTCGGCACGTAGGTCTTCTTCTGCTCCTCATTGCCATGCACGATCAGCGCGGCGGTGGCGCCCATGGTGAGGCCGCCATACATCGAGAACGCCATGTTGGCAGAGCACTGGAATTCGTTGACGGTCTGGCTCAATGTCACCGGCAGACCCTGCCCGCCATATTCGGTCGGCGCCGACAGGCCGAGCCAGCCGCCCTCGACGATCTGCTTGTAGGCCTCCTTGAAGCCCTTCGGCGTGGTCACGCTGCCGTCGTCATGGCGCTTGCAGCCTTCGAGATCGCCCACGCGATTCAGGGGGTGCAGCACCTCTTCGGCGAGCTTGGCGGCCTCGCCGAGGATCGCCTCGCGGACGTCGGCCGAGGCATCGGAGAAGCCCGGCAGATTGTCGTAGCGGTCGATCTGGAACACGTCGTTGAGCAGGAAGGTGACATCTTCCACGGGGGCTTTGTAGATCGGCATCGGCGTCTCCGGCAGGAAGGCTGAAGTTTCAGACTGAAATTGTGCGGACGCGGCAGGCAATGCTGGCCGCGGACTGTAGCGACTTCTAAGAGCTTGCGGCAGCCATTCGTTTGCGGCTGTCGGTCACATCACGACGGCTTGCTCATCGCGGCCAGCTGTTCGCCCATCAGGCGGTGCAGCAGGTTGATGGCCTTGAGCGGGCGCACCATCACCTTGAAGTGAGTAATCCGACCGGCGTCATCGAAAGTGATGATGTCGACGCCGTTGAGCCTGATCCCTTCGATCTCGTTCTCGAATTCGAGCACGGCGCCCGTGGCGTTACGCCACTCCCCGACATATTTGAATCCGGGACCGCCTAAGACTTTCTCAGCACTCGCGAGATATTTGAAGGTGATGTCGCGGCCGCGCTGCGGCGTATGCACGACGGGACTCTCGAACACGGCGTCGGGGTGCAGCAGCTCCCGCAGCGCGCCGAGATCGTGAGACCTCATATAGCCGTACCATCCATCGAGGCCGGTCATTGTCATTGGGCGTCTCCTCGGGGCGGAACAGGCCAGCACCACAACCACCCCATATGCACATTGACGCATATGCGCCAGTGTGCATAATGTCAAGCGTGGAGCGGGGCAGAACACGATCAGAAAAACGGGAGCAGTTTCCGGCCATGGCCCTCGGCGACGCCATCCTCGCCTGCCTCACCGAACATCCGATGACGGGCTACGAGCTCGCCAAGACGTTCGATTCCTCGATCGGCTTCTTCTGGAAGACGGACCACCAGCAGATCTACCGCGAGCTGTCGCGGCTGCGCGACCGCGGCTACATCCAGGGTCGCGAGGTGGTGCAGACCGGCAAGCCCAACAAGCTGGTCTACACATTGACCGCGGAGGGCCGCGCGGCGTTTCGCAGCTGGGCGGCGCGGCCGAGCACGCCGGCCTCGACGAAGGACGATCTTCTCGTCCGGCTCTATGCACTGGGCGCCGCCGACATCGGGCCGATCCGGGCCGACCTGATGGCGCGGCTCGAGCATCATCGCGACCGCGCCGAGCGCTACGATCGCATCCTCAAGAAGCATTATGCGGACGGCAACGTGGCCCCGGCCGATATGGGCAAGCTCCTCAACCTGCGTCTCGGCCTGCGCCACGAACGCATGGTGGCCGAATGGTGCGAGGAAGCGATCACCGCGCTCTCGACGATATCCGGCGCCAGCAGCGCACGATCGCTCGATCCATCATCGCGTGAAAATGCCGGCTGATACCCGCCGTTCGATAGGGCAAAACTTCTGACCGCGCCGGCGGTAAACTTAACGCGTTATTTACCGTAAAAGTCAAAAGTCGGGACCTGGAGCAGACGATCTGCGCGGACCCGTTCATGTTCATGTCCGGGACGCGTGGAGAGGCTGGAGGCGCTTGGTGGAGCGCTGGAAGCGGAACCGGACGAGACATGAATTCGCGCGTACCGTGGAGTAATGAAGGCATCGACCCGTCCGTCCGTGAAAGGGCCGAGGCCGCGGCGCAACGCGCCGGCATGACGCTGAACGACTGGATCAACTCCACGCTCGGCGCATCTACCCCGCCCGACTTCCGTGGCAGCCACGCGCCGCGCAGCACGCCGACCGCCAGCCGCGATGCCCGCGAGGTGACCGACATCCACCAGCGGCTCGACTCCATCGCACGGCAGATCGAGCAGATGTCGCGCCCCGTCGCGCGCAAGGATGCGCCACGCGACGAGCAGGGCGTCGCGCGTCAGCTGAACGATGCGATCTCGCGGCTCGACGCCCGCCTGTCACAGATCTCGACGCCGCTGCGCAAGCCGGACACCGAAGACCGCTATCGTGGTCCTGACGGCGTCGAGCGCGCCGCCGCACAGCTCTACCGGCCCGCCCAGCCGCTCAGCGCGGGTTCGTTCGACGTGGCCGTCGCCGAGATCAGCGCCCGCCAGAGCGAGCTCGACAATGCGCGCCCGCTGCCGCCGCACCAGGCGCCGCCGACCGCGCCTGCCATGGCATCCGCAGCAGCGCCGCTGATGACCCCGATCAGCGCGCCGCTGACGCCGCCGCAACCGGCAGCCCCCACGCCCGATTTCTCGCTGCTCGAACGCCATCTGCTGAAGATCACGAGCCAGATCGAGGCGCTGCATCGCCCCGAGGACGGCATCGAGCAGTCGATCGCCGGATTCCGCAACGAGCTCTCCGAGATCCGTCACGCCATCACCGAGGCGATGCCGCGCCGGGCGATCGAGTCGATCGAGAACGAGATCCGCTCGCTGTCGCGCCGCATCGACGAGAACCGCAACACCGGCGTCGACGGCCAGGCACTGGCCGGGATCGAGCGCGCGCTGACCGACATCCGCGAGGTCGTCGGCTCGCTGAAGCCTGCCGAGCAGCTCGCCGTCTATGACGAGGCGATCCGCAATCTCGGCGCCAAGCTCGACCTGATCCTGCGCGCCAATGACGACCCCGGCACCGTGCAGCAGCTCGAAAGCGCCATCGCGGCGCTGCGTGCGATCGTCGCCAATGTCGCCTCCAACGACGCCCTGGAACGGCTGTCGGACGATCTTCGGCAGCTGTCGTCGAAGGTCGACCAAGTCACGCAGGCGCGCGACAATCACGAGTCGTTCCATGATTCCTTTGCGGCGCTCGAACAGCGCATCGCCGCGCTGACCTCGACGCTGGAGAGCCGCGAGCCGCCGCCGGCAGCGCGCGACAACACCGCCCAGATCGAGGACGCGCTGCGCGGCCTGTCCGACCGCATCGACCGCCTGCAGGTCGGCAACGACGGCTCATCGGCGATCACCCATCTCGAACAGCGGATCAGCTATCTGCTGGAGCGGCTCGAGGCCGCCAACGACCCGCGCGGCGGCAACATGACCCGCGTCGAGGACGGCCTGCAGGACATCCTGCGCTATCTCGAACGGCAGCAGGCGACATTCGCAGCGCTGGCGGAGAGCCGGTCGCAGCGCGAAACGTCGCAGGACGGCGGCCTGATCGACATGGTCAAGCGCGAGCTGTCCGACATCCGCTTCAGCCAGACCGAGACCGACCGCAACACCCAGGACTCGCTCGAGGCCGTCCACAACACGCTGGGGCACGTCGTCGACCGCCTCGCCATGATCGAAGGCGACCTGCGCAATGTGCGCGCCACCGCGGGCCCGCCGGCCGCGCTGCCGCCGCTGGCACCGCCAATCGAGTCGCCGATGCCGGCTGCACGCGCGCCGGCGCCCCAGGCCCATGCCGAGCCGGCCAGGCCAGAGCCTGCCTACCGGCCGGAGCTGCCCAATCCGGCGGCCGAGCAGCCAGCGGGACAGATTGTCGCTCCGGCCGCGGGTCAACAGGCGTTCGCGGCCGCCTCGCGCGACTTCCACGCCGCTCAGGCGCCGGCGGCTGCCATGCCGCCGCCGATTCCGCCGAAAGCGATCGCCGACATCCTGGAGCCGCACGCGGCACAGGCGCCCCGCGCGACCGTCATCGTCCCCGAGCTGCCACCGGATCATCCGCTCGAACCGGGCACCCGTCCCCCTGGCCGGACCGCATCGCCCGCGGAGCGGATCGCCGCGTCCGAGGATGCCCTGAGTGAGCTTCCCGCCGGCAAGCGGGAGCCGGTGTCGACGTCGAGCTTTATCGCGGCTGCGCGCCGCGCGGCGCAGGCCGCGGCGGCCGCACAGCCCGCTGACGCCAAGAAGGCGAAGAAGGACAAGCCGAAGGAGAAGGCCAAGGAGCCGCCCAAGGACGTCGTCAAGGAAGTCGCCAGCGACGTCGCCAAGCCCAAGGCCAAACCCAAGGACAAGCCGACGTTCGCTCTCACAGCTGAGGGTGACGAGGAGGTCTCGACCATCGGGTCGAAGATCCGTTCGCTGCTGGTCGGTGCCAGCGTCGTGGTGATCGTGCTCGGCACCTTCAAATTTGCGATGTCGCTGCTCGACAGCGGCAGCACGCCGCCGCCGATCTCGCCGATGGAAACCCAGGGCGAGGCGCCGCGGGCGCAAATGCCGTCGGCCTCGCCGGGCCTGTCGCCGCGGCCGACGACGCCCGACCAGAGCGTGCCGTCGTTGACGTCGCCGACGCCGATCGACCGTCAGTCCTACAACCGGGCCATGCCGAGCGAAGCGGAGACGATCGCGATGCTCGCGATCCCGCAGGACGTCGAAAAGCCGGCCACGGTACCCGCCGCCGTCCCCACTGATGTCACCGGCACGATCCCAACCGCCGCCAACGGCCAGAAGCTCGGTCTGGTGCAGGTGCCCGCCTCCGAGAAGCTGCCTGATGCCATCGGCGGACTGGCGCTGCGCAACGCCGCTCTGAAGGGCGATCCGACCGCCGCCTACGAGGTCGGCGTGCGCTTTGCCGAGGGCAAGGGTGTCGCGGCGAACTATGAGGAAGCCGCGAAGTGGTATGACCGCGCGGCGCAGGCGGGGCTGATCCCGGCGGTCTTCCGTCTCGGCACCTTCTACGAGAAGGGTCTCGGCGTGAAGAAGGACGCCGACATCGCCCGCCGCTACTACGTCGTCGCCGCCGAGCGCGGCAGCGCCAAGGCGATGCACAATCTCGCCGTGCTGGATGCCGACGGCGGCGGCAAGGGCGCGAACTACAAGAGCGCCTCGCAATGGTTCCGCAAGGCCGCCGAGCGCGGCGTCGCCGACAGCCAGTTCAACCTCGGCATTCTCTATGCCCGTGGCATCGGCGTCGAACAGAACCTCGCCGAGTCCTACAAATGGTTCACCCTGGCCGCAGCGCAGGGTGACGTCGATGCCGGGCGCAAGCGCGACGATGTCGCCAAGCGGCTCGATGTCCAGTCGCTCGCCGCGGCCAAGCTCGCGATCCAGACCTTCACGGTCGAACCGCAGCCCGACGACGCCGTGAATGTGCCGGCACCCGCCGGCGGCTGGGATGGCACGCAGGCGATCGCCAAGGCAGCCGCGGCCAAGGCGGCGCTGGCGAAGCGCGCGGCTGCGACGGCGCTGCGCTGACGAGGGCATTTCTCTGGGCAGGCTGACGAGCGCTCGCGCGCGGCCTGCAAAATCCTCCCGGCTTGCGATCGCGCCGCCATAGTGTCGCGCGGTCGATCGATATAGGTTGTCGCGGCGGATCATCACGAACGCCGCGAGGGAGCATCGACGCGTGTCAGCGGGGAACGAACAAGACGACGGCGCGCGCTTCCTGCAGTCGCCGACGGGCCCCCGCGTGCCGCCGCGGACCACGGCGAACGTCGCCCCCGCTCCGCCTCCTCGCCAACCAATCCAGCAAGTGACCGACGGCTATCCTGCGGCGTTCAGATGGCGTCGGCTGGCTTCCGTCATTTTCTTCGTTGCAATCCTACTCGGCGGGGGCATTCGCGCCTACCGCGACCTGTCGCGACCCGACGCCTGGTCGTTCTGGAAGGATCAGTACATCTCGCCGAGTCTGTCGGCGGCGCTGGTCGCCGACCCCGTGCTTGCCGGGCTGGGCGACAGGCGCGCCGTGCTCGCCGTCAGCGGCCACATCGGACCCGCGGCGGCCGGCTGGCTGCGCGAGCGGATCAGCGAGGCCCATCTCAAGCCGGGCGACGTGATCCTGCTGTCCTCGCCCGGCGGCAACCTCGACCAGGGAGTGCTGATGGGCGAGATCATCCGCGCTCACGGACTCGCCACCGCCGTCGGCGCGGCCGACAATTCCGGCCGCATCCGTCCGGGCTTCTGCGCCAGCGCCTGCGTGTTCGCCTTTGCCGGCGGGCAGACCCGCTATGGCCTCGATGGCTCGGCGCTCGGCGTGCACCGCTTCACGTCGGAGGCCCGTGGCGCCGACGCGGTCGCCGACACCCAGCGCGTGACCGGCGCCATCCTCGGCTATATGACACGCATGGGCGTATCGTCGCAGGTCATCGAGGCGATGTCGCAGACCCGCGAGATCCGCTGGCTCGATCCGAGCGATGCCGAGGCCATGAGGCTGGTGACCGCGCCGCTCAAGGCCCTTTGACGGAGCGCCCAGACCCCCACGCTCGGCGCCGGTGGATGACACTTTGGGCGGGATTGACTGATCCCTTCGCTCCCATTTTCGGTTATGCAGGAGCCCGGCGTCCTGCTTCGCATGCGCGGGATGCTCGCTCGAAGGTTCGCAGAGGCCGCGCCGATGCAGATTTATCTTCCGATCGCCGACATCCCGGTCAACATCTTCCTGTTGCTGGCGATGGGCGCGGCCGTCGGCTTCGTCTCCGGCATGTTCGGCATCGGCGGCGGGTTCCTGATGACGCCGCTCCTGATCTTCGTCGGCATCACGCCCGCGGTCGCGGTCGCCTCGGTCTCCAGCCACATCGCCGCCTCCTCGTTCTCCGGCGCGCTGTCCTATTGGCGGCGGCGCGCGATCGATCCCTCGCTGGCCTCGGTGTTGATGATCGGCGGCGCGCTCGGCACCGGGCTCGGCGTCGCCACCTTCACCCTGTTGCGTTCGCTCGGCCAGCTCGATCTGATGATCGCGCTGTCCTATGTCGCCCTGCTGACGAGCGTCGGCGGCACCATGTTCTGGGAAGGCCTGCGCGCGATGATGCGCGCGCGCCAGGGCGCGGTCGCGACCGTGCGGCGTCCGGGCAGCCATGTCTGGATCCACGGCCTGCCGCTGAAGATGCGCTTCAAGCGCTCGAAGATCTACGTTTCGGTCATTCCGGTGGTCGCCATCGGCCTCATCATCGGCTTCCTCGGCGCCGTGATGGGCATCGGCGGCGGCTTCATTCTGGTGCCCCTGCTGATCTATCTGCTGCGCGTGCCGACCTCGACCGTCATCGGCACCTCGATGGTCCTGACGCTCGCGACCATGATGATCGCGACCATGCTGCACGCGATGAGCAATCATCTGGTCGACGCCGTGCTGGCGCTGATCCTGATGGTCGGCGGCGTCACCGGCGCGCAGTTCGGAGCCCGCGCCGGCCAGATGATCCGGGGCGAGCAGCTGCGGCTGCTGCTCGGCCTGCTGATCCTCGCCGTCGGCATCCGGTTCGCGATCGAGCTCGTGATCAAGCCCGACGACCTGTTCACGATCCGCGAGACCGAGATCAGCCGATGACGCCGCTCCGCCTCGCCAGCCTCACCTTCATGCTGCTGCTTGCCGGCGCCGCATCGGCGCGCGCCGAGCGGCTGATCGTCTCGGTCTCCAACCATCGCGTGACGGTGACGCCGAACTATTCCGGCGAGGAGCTGGTGCTGTTCGGCTCGGTCGAGAAGGACGTCCAGACCCCACCGGGCCGCACCGCCTATGACCTCGTCGTCACCGTCCGCGGGCCGCGCGCGGACATGGTGACGCGGCGCAAGGAGCGCAAGTTCGGCATCTGGATCAACACCGACTCGCGCCAGTTCCTCAAAGTGCCCGGCTATCTGGCGCTGTTCGCCAACCGCCCGTTCGACACGATGGCCGCGCCCGAGGTGCTGCGCCGGCAGCAGCTCGGACTCAACAACGTATTGTTGACCCAGCGCGTCGGTCCCGACTATGCCGACGTGGTCCCGAACGACGCGTTCCGCAGCGCCTTCGTGCGACTGCAGTCGCAGCACGGCCTGTATCGCGAGGACACGTCCGCGGTGACCCTCCTGACGCCGACCCTGTTCCGTACCGGCATCCCTCTGCCCGCTGCGGTGCCGATCGGCACCTATGAGGTCGAGATCAAGCTGCTCGCCGACGGCGCGCTGGTCACCAAGACCGAGACCGCGTTCGAGATCGTCAAGGTCGGCTTCGAGCAGTTCGTCGCGAACTCAGCGCGGCAGAACGGCTTCGTCTATGGTCTCGTCACCGCCGCGATGGCACTGATGACGGGATGGATGGCCTCGATCGTGTTCCGTCGGGATTGATCTTTTCCGCCTCATTGCGAGGAGCTGGGCGACGAGGCGATCACCGTCCTCACACCGGGCTCCAGAAGCTTCAGCCGCGCACCGAACCCGAGCGCATCGAAGGTTTTGCGCAGATCCTGCGCGTCCTGGCGGAAATGGGCCCAGCCGTCCGTGTGAACCGGAACGATGGCGGCCTCGGCAAACACGCGCGCGGTCTCGACCGTGTCGTTGGTATCCATGGTGAGATGGAACGGCCCGCGTGTCTGCGCCGCTCCGGCAAAGGGCATCACGACGCTAGGCTTGAAACGCCGCGCCACCTCCGCCACGCCGTCATAGAACACCGTGTCGCCACTGACATAGACGGTCGCGCCCTGCTGCGGGATGAGGACGAAGCCGATCACATCGCCCGCCAGCGGCTCGATGCCGGCGGGACCATGGCGCGCCGGCGTCGCCGCGACCGTCAATGTCCTGCCGCCCTTGCCGAGCTGCGTCGTCTGCCACGGCGCCAGCCCTTCCGCCGGCGCACCGAGCCTGCTTGCGCCGACTTCCGTCGTGAGCACGCGCGGTGCACGTGTCAGGAAGGCGCGGCCGCCGTGGTCGAGATTGTCGGAATGCTGATCATGGCTCAGCAGCACCGCATCGACCTCGCCGATCGCCTCCGCGGTCATCGCCGGTCCAGTGAGCTTCTCCAGCACGACATGCGGCAATTCATAGCGGCCAGGAGCATCGAATGTGGGATCGGTCAGCAGGCGGAAGCCATCGATTTCGATCAGGGCGGTCGGGCCGCCGATCAGGGTGATCGCAACGCTCATGATGATGCTCCAACGGTACGGGCCGGCGCCCGCGTGACCAGATAGATCCCGAGCGCGACAGGAACGACGCCGAGTAGGTCCTGCAGCGCCACGTGCTCGCCGAGCACCAGGAAGGCGAAGATCATCGCCAGCGGCGGCATCACGAAATGATAGGCGCTGGCGGCGGTCGCGCCGCAGACTTTCAAGAGGTGGAACCAGAGCACGTAGGCCAGGATCGAGCCGCCGAGCACTAGGAAAGCAAACGCGCCGATCAGTTGCGCATTCGGCACGATCGCGCCCATGTTCGACACGCCGAGCGCGACCGGCCATAGCACCAACCCGGCCGAGAGGTTCTGGATGCCATTGCCGACCCACAGGCTGCCCTTCGGGGCGAGCTGCTTGAACAGGATGGTGCCGGTCACGATCGAGGCCAGCGCCGCCAGAGTATAGAGAATACCTTCGAGCTGGTCGGTCCCGACGGACATGCGGTGCCAGACGATCATGGCGACGCCGATGGTGCCGAGCGCGAGGCCTGAGATCTTGCGCAGGGTCAGCGGCTCGCGCAGCAGCAGCGCCGCGAACACCGCGGTGAATACGGGATTGGCCGAGACGATCAGGCCGCCGAGCCCCGCCGACACCGTCTGCAGCCCGGTGTAGCCGAGACTGAGATACAGCGCGTTGTTGGCGATGCCGATGATCGCGAACACGGCCGCATCGCGCCAGCTCATGCGCAGCTCGCCCCGGACCGCCGACACCACGAGAATGAGGACGCCGGCGAGCGAGAACCGCGCCGCGAGCAGCAGCAGCGGCGGACAATAGGTCACGCCGACCTTGCCGGCGACGAAGGCGAAGCTCCACAGCAAGCAGAACAGGCCGATTTCGAGCGGCAGCAGGTTCGACTTCATCGGGGTCACGGCAGCCGAGGAAACGGACGACATCGGAGCTCTCCTTCGTCGCCGGTGTAGGGCTGTTCTTTCCCATTTGGAAATTAAATGATAGACTGATACTCAGTGGTTTTCCGAATGGAGATCCCGCGTGCTCGATCTGGACCTGTTGCGCAGTTTCGTCTCGGTGGTCGAGGCCGGCGGCTTCACCCGCGCCGGCGAGCGCGTCCACCGCACGCAATCAACGATCAGCCAGCAGATCCGGCGGCTCGAGGAGGATCTGGGCCAGACGCTGCTCAACCGTGACGGCCGCGAGGTCACGCCGACCGAGGCCGGCGAGCGGCTGCTGTCCTATGCCCGCCGCCTGCTGGCACTCGCCGAGGAGGCCCGCGATGTCGTGGCGCGGCCGGGACCCGACGGCGCGGTGAAGCTCGGCATCCCCGAGGATTTCGCGGCCTACCGGCTCGCCAAGCTGCTCGCCGCGTTCGCACGCGCCCATCCCGATCTCAGGCTCGACGTCCGCGCCGACCAGAGCCTCAACCTGAAGCGCGACATCGAGCGCGGCGATCTCGATCTGGCGCTGCTCAAGCGCGGCATTGACGACACCAGGGCGGCGATCGCGGCGTGGCCGGAGCAGGTCTATTGGGTGACCAGCAAGGCCCATCCCGTCGACCTCGACGCCCGCTCGCTGCCGCTGATCGGCTTCCCGCTCGGCTGCCTCTATCGGACCCGGGCGATCCATGCGCTGGAGAGCAGAGGGCGCGCCTGGCACATGGCCTACACATCGTCGAGCCTCGCCGGCATCCAGGCCGCGGTCGCCGCCGGCATGGGGCTGAGCATCCTCTCCGAAATGTCGGTGCAGTCGGAGCACCGCGTGCTGACGGCCCGCGAGGGCTTTGCGCCGATCGACCGCACCGAGGTTGCGCTGCTGGCCTCGCCCGATGCCAGCCCGGCGACGTTGCGCCTGGCCGACCGGCTGGCCGAGTTCTGCGAGAAGGTGCAGGCGAAGGCGGCCTGACGGGCATTCGTCCGCGGCTCCTGCGACCATGGCGCCACGAGCAAAGTGCATTCCCTCCCCCGCTTGCGGGGGAGGGCTAGGGAGGGGGCCGCTCCGACGGCGGTGCGCTTGGCGCCCCCTCTCCAACTCTCCCCCGCAAGCGGGGGAGAGGGCGCAACGGTGCGCGCAGCGGGCATGATCAGTCCAGCGTCGAATGATCCGTTCGACCTCTGATCACTGATCCAACTAATGAATTTCCATCATCCGACTAATAGCACCGCGCCGCGGCGATGCTGTGCAGGCGCCTATCTCCCAGCACGTGCGCGATGAAGGCGCGCTTCGGAAACAGCTTGGCGAAGGCCGCGTCGCGCACGCTCAGGCCGCCGGCATAGGCGCCGAACGCCGGCATCACGGCGCGCTCGCCGTCGCAGACGAAGCAGCGCCGCTCCAAAGTGCGCGCCCGCGTCGCCACCCGCGCTTTGGGGTGCAGATGGCCGGCGATCTCTCCACGCGCGCCGGTCGGCTCGTGACGGAAGCTGATCGCGCCGACCGTGATCTCGTTGACCACCTCGCCGCCGATGCCGCGCGGGGCCGGATCGTGGTTGCCCGTGATCCAGATCCAGTCGCGGCCGACCTGGAGGTTGGCGATGCAGGCGCGATCATCACCGGTCAGGCGCGTATGCGCGTCGCGATCGTGAAAGCTGTCACCGAGCGCGATCACGGCGCGCGGATTGTAGTTCGCGACCACGGCGGCCAGCCGGTGCAAGGTCGCGGCGGTGTCGAACGGCGGCAGCAGCGTGCCGCGTGACGCGTAGCTCGAGCCTTTTTCCAGATGCAGGTCGGAAACGATGAGCAGGCGCTGCTCGTCCCACACCAGCGCGCCGGAGAGATCGGCGCGCAGCGCGATGCCGGCGACGTCCATCATTCCCGATGCGCAGACAGTCGCCCGCAAGTCCGCCTCGCTTCTCGATCTACCCCATCGCTTCCTTCACGAGTTCCTCGGCAGCTTCCGCCAGGAGCTCGTCAGCGGCCTCGCCATAGACGGATTCGCGGCCGATTTCCAGCATCACCGGCACCGCCAGCGGCGAGACGCGATCGAGCGGGCGATGGGTGATTCGTCCCTCGATGCGGGCCAGCATATCACCGAGCCGCTTCAGATCGAGCAGGCCGGTGGCGGCATCGGCACGCGCGGCGCGCAACAGCATGTGATCGGGCTGATGCCGGCGCAGCACGTCGTAGACCAGATCGGTCGAGAACAGCACCTGGCGGCGGGTCTTCTCTTCGGTCGTCGAACGCCGCGCGATCAGGCCGGAGATGATCGCACAGGACCGGAACGTGCGTTTCATCAGCGCCGATTCGGCCAGCCACGCCTCGAGGTCGTCGCCCAGCATGTCCGGATCGAACAGAGCGGCGAGATCGAGCCGGCCTTGGCTGACCATCAACGACATGTCGCCCAACCCCCACACCGCGAGCGCATATTCATTGGCGACGAAGCCGAGCGGCCGGACGCGCGCCCGCTCCAGCCTTCGCGTCAACAGCATGCCCAGCGTCTGATGCGCGAGCCGGCCCTCGAACGGATAGCAGACGAGATAATGCTTGTCGGAGCGCGGGAAGGTCTCGACCAGGAGCTCGCGGCGCGCCGGCACGCGCGACACGTCCTTCTGCAGCAACAGCCAGTCGCGCACCTGCTCCGGCAAGGCCGACCATGCGCGGCGATCATCCAGCAAGCCGCGGACGCGATCGGCGAGATAGGTCGACAACGGAAACTTGCCGCCCATGTAGGACGGCACCTTGGGATCGGCATCGTTGGCGCGCGACACATACACCTGGTCCTCGGCCAGCGCCTCATAGCGCACGATCTCGCCACTGAACACGAACGTGTCGCCGAGCGTGAGCCCTTCGATGAACGCCTCCTCGATCTCGCCCAGCAGCCTGCCGCCGCGCGCGATCGCGCCGGTCGAACCGGCGCCGCCGCCGCACGAGCGCACCAGCCGCACCTTCAGCATCGCCTCCTCGACGATGGTGCCGACGTTCAAGCGATAACTCTGCCGCACCTTGGGATTGGCGACGCGCCAGCGTCCTTTTGCATCCTGCTTGATGCGCGCGAAGCGCTCATAGGTCTTCAGCGCGTAGCCGCCGGTGGCGACGAAGTCGATGACATCGTCGAAATCGGCGCGCGACAGCGACGCATAGGGGGCCGCAGTGATGATCTCCACATAGAGCTCGTCGCTGAGGAACGGCTCGGCGCAGGCGCAGCCGAGCACGTGCTGCGCCAGCACGTCGAGCGCGCCGGTGCGCAAAGGCGGCGTGTCCTGCGCATTGTCGGCTATGGCATCGATCGCGACCGAGCATTCCAGCACCTCGAAGCGGTTGGCCGGCACCAGCACCGCCCGCGAAGCCTCGTCGAGCCGGTGATTGGCACGGCCGATGCGCTGCATCAGCCGCGAACAGCCCTTGGGCGCGCCGACATTGATGACGAGATCGACGTCGCCCCAGTCGACGCCGAGATCGAGCGAGGAGGTGCAGACGACGCCGCGCAGCCTGCCTGCCGACATCGCATCCTCGACCTTGCGGCGTTGCGCGACGTCGAGCGAGCCGTGATGCAGGGCGATGGCGAGATTGTCGTCGTTGATGCGCCAGAACTCCTGGAACAGCATCTCGGCCTGGCTGCGGGTGTTGACGAACACGAGCGTGGTCTTGTTTCGCTTGATCAGCTCGTACATCTCGGCCAGCGCATGGCGCGCGCTGTGGCCGGCCCACGGCAGCCGCTCCTGCGTGTCGAGCATCTCGACCACCGGCTGCGCGGCGCCTCCGGCGACCACGACATCCGCAGCAGCAATGCCGCCGCTCGGCTGCGGCACCAGGAAGCGCGCGAGCTGCTCGGGCTCGGCGACGGTCGCCGACAGGCCGATCATGCGCATGTCCGGCGCAAGCCGCCACAGCCGCGCCAGCGCGAGCGACAGCAGATCGCCGCGCTTGGAGGTGACCAGCGCATGCAGCTCGTCGAGCACCACGCGCTTCAGCGAGGAAAACAGGAACGGCGCATCGTCGGACGACAGCAGCAGCGCCATCTGCTCCGGTGTGGTCAGCAGGATGTCCGGCGGATAGCGGCGCTGCCGCTGCCGGCGGGACACCGGCGTGTCGCCGGTGCGGGTCTCGACCTTGATCGGCAGGCCCATCTCGGAGATCGGCGCCTCGAGATTGCGCGCGATGTCGACCGCGAGCGCCTTCAGCGGGGAGATATAGAGCGTGTGCAGGCCGGCGGGTCGCGGGATGCGGTTCGCCGTCTGCTTGCTCTTTTCCGTGTTCGCGAGTTCGACCAGTACATTCGGCTCGGTGCCGGGTGCCACCATCGACACCGCCGCCGGAGGCCCCCCTCCCCGCCCCTCCCCCACAAGGGGGGAGGGAGTGGAGAGAGCGGATCGCTTGGCAAGAACAGAACGATGCTTCGGCGCGACGGCGGAGCCGAGCTCCACCAAGGTCGGCAGGAACCCGGCGAGCGTCTTGCCGGCGCCGGTCGGGGCGATCAGCAGCGCCGAGCGTTGCGCGCGCGCCTTCTCCAGCAGCGCCAGCTGATGCGCGCGCGGCGCCCAGCCGCGCGCCGCGAACCATTCGGTGAAATGGTCGGGCAAGGCGGCGCTGTCGTCAGGCGGGACTGGTGAGACGCGGGGCGGCACCGGGGGAAGGTAGGCAGTCGCCCGCGGTTCGTCGAGGGGCGGATAGGCGCCTTAGCCTTCACGGCTGCCGTGCCAGCCTATCCTGAAGCGCACCAGCGCCTCGCCACGCTCCGCCGTCGTCCCCGCGAACACAGGGACCCATACCGCGGAATCCATCGGTGAGACGCTTACTGCCAGTCATCGTCCCAACAAAGCCGGTGGTTATGGATCCCTGCGCCGCGTGCGCAATTGCGCACTAGGCAGGGACGACAGCGGAGTTTGAGGCTGCATCCCTCGCCACATCGTCATTGCGAGGAGCGAAGCGACGAAGCGATCTAGACTGCGTCCGCGGAAGAACTCTGGATTGCGTCGCTTCGCTCGCAATGACGAACAAGACCGCAGCGCCACTCCTACTCCGTCATCGGCTTCTCGGAGATGCTCCAGTCCTTGCCGTCGAAGATCGAGATGTAGAGCGTCTTCATCGGCGTGTAGTCGTCCGGCGTGTAGGCGTAATTGACTCCATCGAGGAAGAACGGCGAGTGGAAGCCGGCCAAGGTCGTGGCGTGCTTCAGCACGTTCTCGCGTGTCAGCGTGTCGCCGCAGCGCCGCAGGATCTCACCCATCGACACCGCCTGACCGTAGCCGGCATAGGCGATGGTGTTGTCGGGATCGATGCTGGGCAGGTACTTGGCGCGCAGCGCCTCGAAGCCCTTCACGTCCGGATCGTCCTTCCACTGCGGCACGCCGGCGTCCTTGGAATAGCGGATCGCGACGATGCCCTTGGCATTCTCGAGGCCGGCGGCGGACAGGATCGAACGGCCGGTCGAGCCCGCCGACAGCAGCTGCAGCGGCTTCCAGCCGAGCTCGGCCACCTTGCGGATCGACTGCGACGAGGCCTTTCCCGTGCTGATGTTGTAAAACACGTCGGCGCCGGACTTCGACAAATTGATCAGCTGCGAGTCCACCGTCGGCTCGGTGAGATCATAGGTCTGCTCCATGATCACCTGCGCCTTGCCGCCGGCGTCGGCCAGCACCTTCTTGAACGGTCCCAGGAAGTCGCGGCCGAAATCGTCGTTCTGATAGAGGATGCCGATCTTGGCTTCCGGCTTCACGCTCAGCACGTGCTTGGCGAGAATGCGCGCCTCGGTCGGATAGAGCGGCAGCCCCGCCATGGTCCATTTGTAGTTCTTCGGATCATTCCACTTCGAGGCGCCGGTGTTGAGCAGCAGCTGCGGCACGCCCTTGGAATTGAGGTATTTGTGCACGGCGGTCTGCGGCGCAGTGCCGAGCGAGCCGTACAGCGCCAGCACTTCGTCCTGCTCGACCAGCCGCCGCGTCGCCTCGACGCATTTCGGTGCGCTATAGGCATCGTCCATGGTCAAGAACTTGACCTTGCGCCCGTTGATGCCGCCCTGCTCGTTGAGCATCTGGAAATAGGCTTCCCCCACCCGGCCGAGCACGCCGTACAGCGAACCGGGACCGGAATGCGGAATGGTCTGACCGATCTTGATCTCGGTGTCGCTGGCGCCGGCATCATATTTCTTCTCGGCAGCCCAGACATGGGGCGACGCGATGGATGAAGCGCCGATGGTCGCAAGCGCGGTGGCGCAGAAATCGCGCCGCGTCAGATGTTTTTTCATTTTTGTCTCTCCCTAGACTGCCGACATTTTTTGGCATCGGGAGAGCTGCGGCAAGAGCGAAGTTGCCGCATTGGACGCCGCGTGCAGCGCATTCAATAGCGTGTAGACTCAAGTCCCGACGGCGACCACGGCCAGCCCGCGCACCGGCAGCTGCTCCTCGGTGCGTGGCGACGCCGGCTCGAGATGGGCCAGCGTCAATCCCGCGGCCGCGATCACGCCACGGACATATTCCGCTCCATGGGCATAACGCAGCCCCTTCCCCATGATCACACCGTCGCCGTCATGGGTCTCAACGGTAAAGGTCAGCAGCCCGCCCGGCGCCAGCACACGTTGCGCCTCGCGCAGCACCGGGCCGAGGTCGCCGACATAGACCATCGCATCGGCTGCGAGAATGAGATCAGCAGACGCAACGTCCTGACGCTGCAGCCCTGCGGTCATGTCGTCGACCTCGAGCCCGGCATAGAGCCCGGTGGCGCGCGCCTCCGCGATCATGCCGGCCGACAGGTCGATGCCGATGAAGCTGTCGACGTTGCTGGCGAACGCCGCTGCACCCAGCCCGGTGCCGCAGCCGAGATCGATCGCGCGCTTGAAATAGGCCGGCTTGCGCTCGGCCGCGCGCACCGCGATCACCGCCTTGAACAGGATCGCGGGCGCGCGGTAGTGCAGCCGCTCGATCAGCTCGGTCTCGAAACGCGGCGCGTACTGGTCGAACAGCGACTGCACATAGGCCTTCGGCATGTCCGAGAGCGGCGCGGCGCCGAGCTGCATCAGACGCACAGCGGCACCGTGGCGGTCATCCGGATCGGCGACGCAGGCGTTCCGGAAGGCAGAGATTGCCTTGTCGGTTTCACCGAGCGCGATCCTGATCTTGCCGAGTTCGAACCAGGCCGAGGCGAAGCTGGGGGCGACCTCGATGGCCTGCTCCATCACCTCGGCGGCCGCGACCAGGTCGCCCTTCAATTGCAGGTCGCGGGCGAACTCGTAGCGGCGGTCGGCGATCAGATCGCCGGAGGACAGGAACAGGCGGTTGGGCATGGGAACCATCGTCGTCAATGCGGGCTTCTCATCGAGGAGATGGATGCGCGGGTCAAGCCCGCGCATGACGAGATGGAAACTGGCACGACCTGAAAACGCGTCTTGCGTGACCTATATGACCGGCATGCGCCCGCAAGACATCCTGCTGCCCGTTCCCTCCGGCCTGTGCTGCAAGGCCGGCGGCTTTCACATCGATCCCGTGCGCCCGGTCGAGCGGGCGCTGATCACCCACGGCCATTCCGATCATGCCCGTGCCGGCCACGGCGCCGTGCTGGCGACGCAGGAGACGCTCGACATCATGCGGCTGCGCTATGGCGACAATTTTGCGGGCTCGATCCAGGCGATCGGCTATGGCGAGGAGATCAGGCTCGGCGACGTCACCGCGAGCTTTCATCCCGCCGGTCACGTGCTCGGCTCGGCGCAGATCAAGGTGTCCTGTGGCGGGACCTGCATCGTCGCATCCGGCGACTACAAGGATGCGCGCGATCCGACCTGCGCGCCGTTCGAGCTGGTACAATGCGACGTCTTCATCACCGAGGCGACGTTCGGCCTACCCGTGTTCCGTCACGGCGACGCAGCGCTGGAAGTGAACAAGCTGCTGGCCTCGGTGGCGCTGTTTCCCGACCGCGCGCATCTGGTCGGCGCGTATTCCCTCGGCAAGGCGCAGCGCGTGATCGCGCTGATCCGCGAGGCCGGCTATGAGCAGCCGATCTACCTGCATGGCGCAATGGAGAGGATCACGCGCTACTATCGGGACAAGGGAATCGCGCTGGGCGAGCTGAGGCCTGTGAAGGGCGTCAAGAAGGCCGAGCTCGCCGGCACGATCACGCTGGCGCCGCCGAGCGCGACCTCCGACCTGTGGACGCGGCGCTTTCCCGATCCCGTCACGGCCTTCGCCTCGGGCTGGATGCGGGTGCGCGCCCGCGCCCGGCAGCGCGGCGTCGAGCTGCCGCTGGTGATCTCGGACCATGCCGACTGGGACGGGCTGACCGCCACCATCGCGGCGACCGGCGCAAGCGAGGTGTGGGTCACCCACGGCCAGGAGGACGCGCTGGTGCATTGGTGCCGGAGCAAGGGCCTGGCGGCCCGGCCGCTCGATCTGGTCGGCTATGGCGACGAGGAGGAGAGCGAGGTGGTGGCGACGGAGGACGCGGAGGCATGAACCGCTTCGCCGAGCTGCTCGACCGCCTCGCCTATGAGCCCGGCCGCAACAACAAGCTGCGCCTGCTGACGTCGTACTTCCGCGAGGTCGAGGATCCCGATCGCGGCTACGCGCTGGGCGCGCTGACGGGCGCGCTGTCGTTCAAGCACGCCAAGCCGGCGCTGATCCGCGATCTCATCGCCGCGCGCGCCGATCCGGTGCTGTTCGCGCTGTCGTATGATTATGTGGGGGATCTCTCGGAGACCGTCGCGCTGATGTGGCCGAAGGACAGGGCGCATCATCAGCAGCTCGTTCCTGGGTACCCCCCTCCCCACCCCTCCCCCACAAGGGGGGAGGGAGCCGAGTGGCACTCGGAGCTTGCATCTCGTTCGATAGCCAACAGGGGCTCAACAAGTGATCTTGCTCCTCCGAGCACTGCTCTCTCCGTTCCCTCCCCCCTTGTGGGGGAGGGTCAGGGAGGGGGGTGCCACACAGGTGGTCTTACGAGAGCATCCGGCCACAACAACCCGCCACCGCCGACGCTGACCGAGGTCGTCACCACCCTGCGCACCCTCGGCAAGACCGAGATGCCGCGGCAACTCGCGCAATGGCTGGATGAGCTCGACGAGACCGGGCGCTGGGCACTGCTGAAGCTGGTCACCGGGGCCTTGCGCATCGGCATCTCCGCGCGGCTTGCCAAGACCGCAGCGGCCGCGTTCGGCGACAAGGACCCACACGAGGTCGAGCTGATCTGGCCGGGCCTCGCGCCGCCCTATCTCGACCTGTTCGCGTGGCTGGAGGGCCGCGGCGACAAGCCGGTCAACCGCGATCCCGCGCCGTTCCGCCCTGTGATGCTGGCGCATGCGGTCGAGGACGACGACTTCGCCGGCATGAACGCGGCCGACTACATCGCGGAATGGAAATGGGACGGCATCCGCGTGCAGGCGGTGAGCGGCCGCGAGGCCGACGGCCGCGTCGTCACACGGCTGTATTCGCGCAGCGGCGAGGACATCACGGGAAGCTTTCCGGACCTGCTGCCATCGCTGCATCTGCCCGGCGCGCTCGACGGCGAGCTGCTCGTGGTGCGCGATCAGCGCGTACAGAGCTTCAACGTGCTGCAGCAGCGGCTGAATCGCAAGACGGTGTCGCCGAAGCTGATGAAGGAGTACCCGATCCACCTGCGGGCCTACGACCTGCTCGGCGATGAGGACAATGACCTGCGCGAGCTGCCGTTCGCCGAGCGCCGCGCGAAGCTGGAGGCGTTCATCAAGCGCCTGGACGATCCGCGCGTCGACCTGTCACCGACCATTGCGTTCGCGACCTGGAATGCGTTGAAGGCCGCGCGTGCCAATCCCGCCTCGGCCGGGGCCGGCGACGATGCCGAGGCCGTGGAAGGCGTGATGCTGAAGCGGCGCGACGCGCTGTATCTGCCGGGGCGTCCCAAGGGGCAGTGGTGGAAGTGGAAGCACGATCCGCACATCATCGACGCCGTGCTGATGTATGCGCAGCGCGGCCACGGCAAGCGCTCGTCCTATTATTCCGACTACACGTTCGGCGTCTGGACGGCGGGAGACGGCGGCGATCAGCTGGTGCCCGTCGGCAAGGCCTATTTCGGCTTCACCGACGAGGAGCTGCTGCAGATCGACCGCTTCGTCCGCCGCAACACCACGGAGAAGTTCGGTCCCGTCCGCCACGTCGTGCACGAGCCCGGGCAGGGGCTCGTGCTCGAAGTGGCGTTCGAGGGCCTGCAGCGCTCGCCGCGGCACAAATCCGGCATCGCGATGCGCTTTCCGCGCATCAACCGGTTGCGCTGGGACAAGCCACCGCGCGACGCCGACCGGCTGGAGACGCTGGAGCGCATGCTGAAGAGCGAGAACCCCGGCGTGACAGCGCGGGAACATTAAATGGCAGTAACCAGCTTGCGGCGGCGAGCCGGGTTCCCCACCTGCCCTGCCGTGCTTTATAATCGGGCTCGCGAATCCGACGAACCCGCCTGGAGACGATGACATGTCGAACGACATCAGGGACTATCCGGCCCGCGCCCGCAGCTCGGATGGTCTGTATCGCTTTCTCGGCGGCTCGCCGCTGTCGGTGGCGTTCCGGCTGGTCCTGCTGTCGATCCTGGTCGGCGTGGTGCTGTCGGCGATCGGCTTCGATCCCTTGAACATTCTGCACAGCATCCGGCTGCTGTTCATCCGGCTGTACGAGCTCGGCTTCGACGCCTTCAACTGGCTGTGGCGCTACTTCCTGCTCGGCGCCGTGATCGTGATCCCGATCTGGTTCCTGTCGCGGCTGTTCGCCCCGCGCGGCCGGTAGAGAGACGCAGCCGATGCAGCTCCGCTTCGTCGGCTGCGGTGACGCGTTCGGCTCGGGCGGCAGGTCCAACACCTGCTTCCATCTGACCGGCTCGCGCACGAATCTCCTGATCGATTGCGGCGCCTCGTCGCTGCCGGCGCTGAAGCGGCTCGGCATCGCCTGCAACGATATCGAACTGATCCTGATCACGCATTTCCATGGCGATCATTTCGCCGGCCTGCCGTTCCTGCTGCTCGATGCGCAGTTTTCGCGCCGGACGCAGCCGCTGGTGATCGTCGGCCCGGCCGGCATCGAGGCGCGGCTGACGCAGGTGATGGAAGCGCTGTTCGAGCATTCGTCGCGCACGCCGCGGAAATTCGAACTGTCGGTGATCGAGCTCGCGCCTGAGCAGCCAACGCGCTTCGGCGCGGTCTGCGTGACGCCGTTTCCAGTCGTCCACGGCAATTCGGGCGGACCGTTTCTCGGCTACCGGATCGAGGCCGAGGGAAAGATCGTCGCCTACACCGCCGATACCGAGTGGACCGACAGCCTGATCCCGCTCGGCCGCGACGCCGACCTGTTGATCGCCGAGGCCTACACCTACGACAAGGCGGTGAAGAACCATCTCAGCCTCGCGGCGCTGGAGGCGCATCTCGGCGAGATCGGGCCGAAGCGGCTGGTGCTCACCCATATGAGCGACGACATGCTGGGCCGGCTGGACAGCATCGGCCATGTGGCCGCGCATGACGGCATGAGCATCGACCTCTAGCTGAGAGACGCGAAAGGCCGCTAAGACCAGGAGAGACGCGCGTGCCGCGCGCTTTGTCAACCAGCGAGACGTTCTTGACGGCTTCAGCCAAAATCACGACTGCGCAGGTGTTCGACATCGCGGGTCCCGCGATGATCGCCAACCTGACCACGCCGCTGATCGGCATCGTCTCGACCACGGCGATCGGCCGGCTCGGCGAAGCGGCCATGCTGGGCGGCGTCGCCATGGCCTCGGTGATCTTCGATTGCCTGTTCTGGCTGTTCGCCTTCCTCCGCGCCAGCACACTCGCCTTCACCGCGCAATCGCTCGGCGCCGGCGAGAGTGACGAGATCCTGATGGTCCTGATCCGCGGCCTGGCGCTGGCCGCCCTGATCGGCGTCACCCTGATCGCGCTGCAACTGCCGCTGGGCGCGACCATCTTCGACATCATGGGCGGCAGCGACGCCGTGTTGAGCGCGGCCCGCAGCTATTTCATCGTCCGGATATGGTCGGCGCCGCTGGCGCTCGCCAACTACGTGCTGCTCGGCTGGCTCGTCGGACTGGCCCGCGCACGGCTGGCGCTGGCCGTTCAGGTCGCGATCAACCTGATCAACATGGCCGCGACCATCCTGTTCGTCCAGATGCTGCAGGCCGGTATCGCCGGCGCGGCGATTGCCGCCGTGATCGCTGAGACGGTCGGTGTCGCGATCGGCCTAGTGCTGGCGCGCCGCTTGGTCAAAGCCGACGCCCGGATATCGCGCGCTGCGCTGCTCGACCGCGCCAAGCTGATGCACATGATGGCGGTGAACCGCGACATCATGATCCGCACCGCGGCGATGATCGTCGCCTTCCTGTTCTTCACCTCACAAGGCGCGCGTGCCGGCGACACGACGCTGGCGGCCAACGCGGTGCTGAACAATTTCCTGCTGGTGGCCGCGTTTTTCCTCGACGGGCTCGCCAACGCCGCCGAGCAGCTCTGCGGCTATGCGTTCGGCGCGCGCAACCGCGACGCCTTTTCCGGCGCCACAAGGCTGGTGCTCGCCTGGGGCTTCGGCTTCGCGCTCGCCGTCGCCGTGATCTTCGCGCTGTTCGGTCCGGTGCTGATCGACGTGATGACGGCAAACGATGCGGTGCACCGCGCGGCGCGCGACTATCTGCCGTTCGTGGTGGCGTCGCCGCTGCTGTCGGTGTTCGCCTTCGCGTTCGATGGCGTCTATATCGGTGCCACCTGGGCGCGCGACATGCGCAATCTCATGGTGGCGGCGCTGATCGTCTTCCTCAGCATCTGGCTGGCGCTGCGCGGCTTCGGCAATACGGGCCTGTGGATCGCGATGCTCGGCTTCTACGCCGCCCGCGGCGGCTTCCAGGCCGCGCGCTATCCGGCGCTGCTGCGGGCGTCGTTCGGGAAGAGCCCGACTCGACCGACAATGTGAGCTGTCATCGTCCGCGAAGGCGGGGATGAAGCCGTGCGTGAATGATGCGACAGCTCGGCTGCAACTAAACCGGCCAATCCTCGGCCGTGATCGTCGCGGCATCGGCGCCGACGATCTCCGCCAGGGAGTCACGTCCCGTGCGCAGCAGCGTCGAGGTCAGGTCGGCTTTGATGCTCTCGACCAGGCCGAGGCCCTTGTAGACCAGCGAGGAATACAACTGGATCAGGCTGGCCCCGGCGCGGATCTTGGTGAGCGCGGCGCCGCCCGTGTCGATGCCGCCGACGCCGATCAACGGGAACGCGCCTTCGACGCGCACGAAGGTCTCGGCCACCATCCGGGTCGACAGCCGGAACAGCGGCCGCCCGGACAGGCCGCCCTGCTCCTTGGCGCGCAACTGCTCGCGCAGCGAGCTGGGCCGAGCGAGCGTCGTGTTCGACACGATCATGCCGTCGACGCCGCGCGAGCGCGCGACATGGACGACGTCATCGAGTTCGGCGAGACTGAGATCCGGCGCGATCTTGAGCAGCACCGGGGTGTCGCCGGCCTTGCGGCGGATACGGTCGCGCGCCTCCAGCACCTTGGATAGCAGCTCGTCGAGCTGAGAAGCCTGCTGCAGGTTGCGCAGGCCCGGCGTGTTGGGCGAGGAGATGTTGACGGTGAAGTAGCTCGCCACCGGCGCGAAGGTCTCGATCAGCCGGACGTAGTCGGCGACGCGGTCGGCCGAATCCTTGTTGGCCCCGACATTGACGCCGACGATGCCGCCCTGATGGGCGCGGCCGGCAAGCCGCCGCAACACGATCTCGGCGCCGTCATTGTTGAAGCCCATGCGGTTGATCACCGCCTCGTCGCGCTCCAGCCGAAACAGCCGCGGGCGCGGATTTCCGCTCTGCGGCCGCGGCGTGACCGAACCGATCTCGACGAAGCCGAAGCCGAGCCGCAGCAGCGCGTCCGGCACCTCGGCGTTCTTGTCGAAGCCGGCGGCCATGCCGACCGGATTCGGGAAGTTGAGCCCGAAGGCGCGCACCGCGAGCTTCGCATCGTCCGGTCGCGGCTTGATCGCCGGCAAGAGCTTCAGGCCCTGGATGGCGAGCCGGTGCGCATCCTCGGCGTCGAGCCAGCGGAGCAGCGGCAGCGAGAGCTGGTCGAAAGCGCGGATCACGGCTTCAGGTCCGGAATGTCATGGCCGCCATCGGCACGGCTGTGCAACTGGTGAACGGCGGTCACGGCGCCGAGATCGAGCTCGCCATACAGATGCGGGAACAGCTCGTCGTTGCGCGAGCGCTCCCAGCGCAAGCCTGCACCCAGTGCATCCGCCTCGACCTCGACCAGGAACAGCGCGCTCTGCCCGAAAAAGTGCTTCCGGGCCGTCTCCGGCACCTGGGGGGCGGTCGAAAAATGGATGAACCCGTCGCGCAGATCGTCGGCGCTACCGCGGTACACGCCCAGCCGCTCCGCCTCGCGCCAGGCCGAAGCTGAGCAGATTTTGTAGATTTTGGGCACCTTCGCGCGGTCCTGGCTCGAGCTTGAGTTTGCTGATGTTTTCGGAGCGGTCGACCGTATCGGCAGGGGGCGGCGAACTCAAGCATCGTTTGCCCGGGACAGCCCGGCGGCCGCCCCGCTCAGGCTGCACCCGAGTGACTGCGAGTTCGCGAGGACGCAGCCGGTTCCTCAGCAAGGGTTAACCTGATTCGGTTTTCCTGTTGCGCGCGATTCGCAACCGATCATGCCCACGCTTGAACCTTTTGGAGATTGCCATGGACCGCCGCCACGTCTTGAAGGCTCTTGCGGGGCTCGCCCTCTGCCCCGCCTGCGCGACCCCGGGCTTCGCCGCCGAGGGCGCCCCGCATTGGAGCTATGAGGGCGCGACCGGACCGGCCAATTGGGGGGATCTCGATGCGGCCAACAAGGTCTGCGGCGTCGGCACCCAGCAATCGCCCATCGACATCGAGCACTCGACCCGGGCCCAACTGCCCAACTTCAAGCTGAGCTGGGCCAGGACCGCCGACACCATCGTCAACAATGGTCACACCATCCAGCTCAACTTTGCCGACGGCAGCAGCACCCTGAAGCTCGACGGCACCACCTACAAGCTGCTGCAGGTGCATTTCCATCGCCCGAGCGAGCATCAGATCGGTGGCAAGAACTATCCGATGGAGGCGCATTTCGTCCACCGCGCCGCGTCGGGCGGGCTCGCCGTGGTCGGCGTTCTCATGACCACCGGCCGGCCCAATCCCGCCTTCGCGCAGATCGTGGCGACGATGCCGGACAAGGAGGGTCCCGCGGTCAAGGCCGATCCGCGCATCAACCCCAACATGATGCTGCCGGCACGCCGCTCCTATTATCGCTATGCCGGCTCGCTGACGACGCCGCCCTGCTCAGAGGTGGTCGAATGGCTGCTGCTGAGCGAGCCGGTCTCGGTCGCGGAAGCGGACGTCGCGAAATTCGCCAAGCTGTATCCGATGAACGCGCGCCCGGTGCAGAAGCTCGACCGCCGCTTCGTGCTGCACGGGGTGTAGTACGAATGGCCGCTTCGGACTGACGCGGCCGCCGAGTTCTCCGCTGTCGTCCCGGCGAACGCCGGGACCCATACCGCGGAATCTCAGTTGTCTTGCGAGGTGGCGGATATCCGTCACCTCACCTCGGCTCGTGGCTATGGATCCCGGCTCAGGGCCGGGACGACACCTTTTTGTGTGACGACGAGCGAGCCCCTCACGCGCTCCGCGCCAGCGCGCCGTCGATCATCGCCACCGCATTGTTCACGCCGTAGACCGCGACGAAGGAGCCGAAACGGGGGCCCTTCTCCTGGCCGAGCAGCACCTGGTAGAGCATGTTGAACCAGTCCAGCGACACGCCGGGGCGGCCGTCCTTGCCCTTCTTGGCGTGGTCGAGGAACGGCTCGCGGCGGCCGATCTCGTAGACCACGTTCTGGATGTCCTCGGCCGTGGCCTCCGCCGGAAGATTGGACAGCGCATCGCGCAGATCCTGCAGCGCCACGCGCTCGCCCTCGGTCGGCTCGCGGAAGGTCTTGGTCGGCGCGACGAAGTCGCGATAGTAGTTGATGGCGTAGCCGACCATCGCGTCGAGCTTGGGATGGGTCTGCGGCGTCACGCCCGGCCGGTAGCGGCCGATGAAGCCCCACAGCGTCTCGGCATTCTCCGCGTTCGACGACGACACCAGGGTCAGCAGCAGCTGGAAGGTGACGGGCATGTCCGCCTTCGGCGGCTTTCCGGAATGGATGTGCCAGACCGGATTGCCGAGCTGTTGCTTGGCATCCTGCTTCCGAAAACCATCGAGGAACTGCTGATAGTCGTCGACGTTGCGCGGGATGACGTCGAAATACAGCCGCTTCGCCGCCTTCGGCTCGCGATACATGAATAGCGACAGCGATTCCGGCGAGGCGTAGCGCAGCCATTCGTCGATGGTCAGCCCGTTGCCCTTCGACTTCGAGATCTTCTGGCCCTTCTCGTCGAGGAACAGCTCGTAATTGAAGCCCTCAGGCGGGGTGCCGCCGAGCGCCGCGCAGATCTTGCCCGACAGCTTCACCGAATCGATCAGGTCCTTGCCGGCCATTTCATAGTCGACGCCCAGCGCATGCCAGCGCATCGCCCAGTCCGGCTTCCATTGCAGCTTGCAATGGCCGCCGGTCACCGGAACGGTCATGCGCTCCTTGGTCTCCGGATCGTCGTAGGAGATGGTGCCGGCCTTGGCGTCGTGCTCGACGATCGGCACATACAGCACGAGGCCGGTGCGCGGGCAGATCGGCAGGAACGGCGAGTAGCTCGCCGCGCGCTCCTCGCGCAAGCTCGGCAGCATGATCGCCATCACCTTCTCGAGCCGCTCCAGCATGCGCAGCAGAGCCGCGTCGAACTTGCCGGAGGTGTAGTAGTCGGTCGCGGAGGCGAACTCGTAGTCGAAGCCGAACCGGTCGAGGAAGGCGCGCAGCCGCGCATTGTTGTGAGCGGCGAACGACGGATATTCGTTGGAGAACGGATCCGGGATGCGCGACAGCGGCTTGCCCAGATGCGTGGCCAGCATGTCCTTGTTCGGCACGTTGTCCGGCACCTTGCGCAGGCCGTCCATGTCGTCCGAGAACGCGATCAGGCGGGTCTTGATCTTGTCCTCGGTGAGCACGCGGAAGGCGTGGCGGACCATGGTGGTGCGCGCTACCTCGCCGAAGGTGCCGATATGCGGCAGGCCGGACGGACCGTAGCCGGTCTCGAACAGCACCTCGTCCTTGGGGGTCTTCTTCAGCCGGTTGACGATCGCCTTCGCCTGCTCGAACGGCCAGGCGTTGGAGTTTTCGGCAAGCGCGCGCAGGTCGCTCGGGCTGGTTGGGACGAGATCGATCGTGGACATCGTGAAAAAGACTTCTCCGAAGACGTCAGTGCAAAACAGCGGTCATGATACCCGTCATTCCGGGGCGATGCGAAGCATCGAACCCGGAATCTCGAGGTTCCGGGTTCGCGTCTTCGACGCGCCCGGAACGACGGCAAGCGCTAGAACGGGCTGATCGAGAAGTAGCGCAGCCACAGGTCGGTGTAGCGGCCTTTTTCCCAGACCCGGAACAGCGCCCAGTTCAGCGCCTGGCGCAAGAGGTCGTTGCCCTTGCGCACGGCGATGCCGACGCCCTCGCCGAAATAGCGGCTTTCGACGAAAGGTCCACCGGAAAAGGCGCAGCAATCGCCGGAATCGGTGCCATTGACCCAGAACGCCAGCGAGATGCCGTCGCCGAAGATCAGGTCGACCTCGGCCCGGCGCAGCGCCTGCCGCAGCGCCTCGTCGTTCGGATAGGTCTTGATCTCGGCGTCGGTGAACATCGCCTTGAGGTAGGCCTCGTGCGCGGTGCCGGCGACGGCGCCGATCTTCTTGCCCTCGAGAAATTCGGGGCGGATCTCGGTCATGACGGCATCGCGGCGGGACACGAAGCGAGCGGGCGCCCGGTAATATGGATCGGAGAAGTCGGCCCGCGCCCGCATCTGCGGCGTCACCGCGATCGAGGCGATGATCGCATCGCCCCGGTTCGAGGACAGCGCATCGAGCAGGGTTTCGAACCGGCGCATCTGGACGGTGCAGGTGACCTTGATCTCGTCGCAGATCGCCCGTGCCAGATCGACGTTGAAGCCGGCCGGATTGCCGTCCGGACCGGTGAAGTTGAACGGCGGATAGTCGGTCTCGGTCAGGAAACGAATCACGGTGAGGCGCGACAAATCGGGCCGGTCGGGCCGGCGTCGCGGGTCCCAGAAGCCGGGGACGGCCTGCGGCGCCGCCTCGACGGCGGGCCGCACGGGCGCCTGGGCGCGCGCCTCCGAGCCGGCTGCGGCGAGACCGAAGCAGAGCAGCGCGCTGACGATGGCGGCGCGGGCCGCAGGCGCGGATTTCACGGGCTTTGATAAGACGGTCTGCATCAGCGGTCCCGATGGTCAGCGCCTTATAGACCATCCCGGCGCAAATTCGAGGCTGGATTCGGCCCGGAGGCGGCCGCCCGGCTGGAGCGTCAACGCGCTCAGAGGTATTTCTTGAGATCCGCCGCCGCTTCCTCGGGCGTCCGCTTCAGGTTGAACGGCGCGACGAACCGGCCGTTGCGGTCCATCAGATACACCAAAGCGGTGTGGTCCATGGTGTAATCACCGTCCTTCAGCGGGACCTTCTTGGCATAGACCCGGTACTCGGTAAGAACCTTCGCAAGCACCTCCGGATCGCCGGTCAGACCCTTCAGATGCGGGTCGAAGCTGGAGAGGTAGTCCTTCATCGCGGCCGGATTGTCGCGCTCGGGGTCGACCGAGACGAAATAGGCGTTGACGCCGTCGGCGTCCTTGCCCATCGCGCGCAGCACCTCGGAGATCTCGAACAGCGAGGTCGGACAGACGTCCGGGCAATGGGTGAAGCCGAAGAAGATCAGGGTCGGACGGCCTTCGAGGCTCTTCTCGGTGACGACGGCCCCGCTCTGGTCGGTCAGCTGGAACGGTCCGCCGATCGCGGCCGGCGCCGCGATGTTTCGGCCGCCGCCCATGATGAGGAGCATCAGCGACAGCCCGACCACGAGGCTGGCGGCAAAGGCTCCGACGATCACCAGGGGGCGGGTGGCATTGGATGGCATTGCGCGCTCCTTCACTGTCTCAGAAGCAGGCTTGCCAGCCGGCCGCGATCGTCTCGAAGAACACCGCGGTCCCGTACTGCACCCACATCGTCACGGCGCCGGCGACGAGCCCGATCGCCGCAACCCCAGCCACGATGGCCGAAGCGGAGGCCGAACGCCGGTCACCCGACGCGGACGGTATCTCTTGCGGCGCTGAAAGAGGCTGCATGATGACGTACTCATCGGGCGAGTGCTGGCCCGAGCGGCCCGCCCCTCGCGCTTCAGATAAGCCCCGCGGCCGGTCCAGGCAAGCGCCGCGGACGGGCAGCCGCTCACCCGAAACGGCCGGTGGCCGGCGTCATCAATGGGAGGCGGAGGCCTTGGCCGCGGCCGGCGAGATGGCCGGCGCATTGGGCGCGACATGCGAGGAGGCCGGAGAGGATGCCTGGGCATCCATATAGCAGGGCTTGTACATTGCCTGCAGCTCCTTGCCCTTCAGGAAGATCATCCGGGGCGTCAGGCCGCCGCGCTGGGTGATCCAGCGGCGGATCGGCGACGGGTACATCGAGTACAGCATCTGGGTCGCCTCGGGGTTGGTGACGGCGCGGCCGTTGGCGCCGAAATCCCAGGCGGCGTGGAATCCGAGATTGGCATGCGAGGTGACGCAGATCTTCTCGTGGGGGATCGCCCCGAGCACGATGGTGCAGGCCGAGGCGCAGAGCCCGTCGATGATCACATACTCGCCGGAAGATCGCAGGCCCTGGTACTTGTCGACATAGGTTCCGATCCGGCCGCCGCGGTCATCGGCGATCCGGACCACGGCCTGGCTGGCGCCGAGCCCCGACAGCAACAGAACGACCGCAAGCAACCCCGTCCAGAATTTCATGTCGAGCCCCAGTTCAACCCGGCGAAACCGATCTGACCGACTTTGGTACGCGTCTTGTGATGCGCTTCTTGAGATGCTTGGACTGCGGCGGGACCTTGCGACCACGAGCCCATCCGCAGAACCGGAACGCGAAAGCCAAATCCAAATCGCAAATGCAGCGTGTTTCGAGATCGTGTTTTTGTCCAGGACGGCGCGGTGACGAAAGCCAAATTCACCGCGAGTGTTGCAAGCCCGCTGCACCAATGAGTCGCTACCACCGAAAATGGCCGAACGCTGGTTCCGGACATGGCGATGGCGCCACGAGCAAGGCAGAGGCCCGGCATGATTCGCCCATCGGCGCGGCAGCGGCGTCACGGCGGCACAAACGACACTCCGGAAAAGCCCGGTGGCCGAGCTTCCGCGCGACACACGCCCCGCTGCCCAGTGGCGGCGGGACGCTCACCCCTCTCATCCATCGCCGGCCCAGGGGCGCTCGTGCGATCACGATCGTGGGTGCGGGCTCCCGCCAGCCCTGGCTGGCATGGCCGAAGTCCAGAGATGCGACCAATGCAATCACGAGTTTGGACCGTGCCGAGCTCCACCCCGCAAGCGGGCGCGGCAGGATCACTCCCAGCAGCGCGCCGTCTGATCGCGAGATGGAGCGAGGTCCGGCCGATATCGCGCTGGCAGCCGGGAGGACGATCTGCCTCCCGACGCCCTCGGTCCCCGTGAAGTTAACTAATTATCGGGCAGCCGAATCCGCGCTCCAAACGTGACGAGCGGCGCATCGGCGGCGCTGAGCTGGATCTGCCGCTCCGGCACCTCCTGATAGCTGCCGTCTTCAATCTTTCTTAATTCATATTGCCAGACCGTTAACGTCTCGCCGCGCGCGAGCGCGTCGCGGATGCGGCTGGCGCCGCGTCCCGGCAGCTTGACGAGGTCGTCGCGCATCATGCCGATCATCGTCGGGCGCTCGCCGCGATGCAGCTCGAAGAACACCATGCGATTGGGCTTGTCCTGCGGCTTGAGCACGGTATCCGCCGTGAACAGCACCAGACAGATTGCGACGGCAATCCACTTCCAAGTGTCGGACATCATGAGACGCATTCCCCGCACCGCCTCCGCGCGTGGAGTAGTCCTCGCGCAAACAGGCGGCAACTTACAGTTCTGTCATTCCGGATGAGATGACGTTCGACGTAATCGATTCGCTGCGCGCCGGGCGCGATGATGGGCTCCTCATCGTTCACAACATGGAGAGCACCGATGACCAACCCAACCGAGATCGCCGAGAGCTACATCGCGCTGTGGAACGAACGTGATGCCGCGCAGCGCGGCGCATTGCTCGCACGTCACTGGACCCCGGATGCGCTCTATGTCGACCCGCTGATGCGCGGCGAAGGACGCGATGCGGTGGATGGCCTGGTTGCGGGCGTGCAGCAGCGCTTTCCCGACTTCCGCTTTCGCCTGATCGGCTCCGCGGACGGCCACGGTCATCATCTCCGCTTTTCCTGGGAGCTTGGCCCCGAGGATGCGGAAGCCCCGATCCAGGGCACGGATTTCGTCGAGCTGGCCGACGGCCGCATCCAGCGCGTCACCGGGTTTCTCGACAAGGTCCCGCAGGGCGCCTGACGGACGTCCCGTTCCGCCCGGCTTCCGCAGTGCGGTCGGCCTGCCGCGATGGCCGGGCTCCCATGCGCAGACGCACGACCTGTCTCGTGGTGATTGCGCTACGTCAACGTCGGATCCGGTCCGCCGCTGCAGAGCTTCTGCTTCGCGACGAGTTCAGGATCGCCGGAGACGGGCGTGCAGCAGTCAAATCCCATCGATGATCACGCCATGGCGGCCGGCACGCTGGCCGCCATCACCACCTTGCCCGAACTCTGGCGCTGGCGCGTCGAACGGAGCCCGGACAAGCAGGCCTACCGACATTTCGACGCAGGAAGCGGCCGATGGGCTAGCTTCTGCTGGCGCGAGATCGATCTCGTCGTCGACCGCTGGCGGCGGGCGCTTGCGGCCGACGGCTTCGCCCAGGGTGAGCGTGTCGCCATCCTGATGCCGAACGGGATCGCACATCTCGCCATCGACCAGGCCGCGCTCTCGCTCGGCCTGGTGCCGGTGCCGATGCATGCCGTCGATAATGCCGACAGCATCGCCTACATCCTCGCCGATTCCGGTGCCCGGCTGCTGCTGGTCGATTCGGACACACGCTGGGATGAGATCGCAGCGGTCGGCGAGGCCCTGCCCGACCTGCGGCGGATCGTCTGCGCCGACCGGCGAACGACCCAGCCGACCGGCGATCCGCGCCTCATCGATCTGGAGGCGTGGTTGAACGCAGCCGGCAACGCCACGCTTCCCGGCACCCGGATCGCCATCGCGCCGCACGACCTCGCCGCCATCGTCTACACCTCGGGCACGACGGGCCGGCCCAAGGGTGTGATGCTGTCGCACGACAACGTCGTTTCCAACCTCAAGGCCATTCATCAGCGGCTGGCGGCCGATACCGACGACGTATTCCTGTCGTTCCTGCCGCTGTCACACACGTTCGAGCGCACTGCGGGCTACTACTACCCGATCGCCATCGGCGCCTGCGTCGCCTATGCGCGCTCGGTGAAGCAGCTGTCCGAAGATCTGGTGGAGGTCCGTCCGACCATCCTGATCTCCGTGCCGCGCATCTATGAGCGCATCTACTCGGTCATCATGCATCATCGCGCGATCGCAAACCCGCTCGAACGGGCGCTGCTCGACCTGACCATCGCGATCGGCGGCCGGCGCTTCGATGCGCAGCATGGGCGCGGGACGAGACTCTCGGCGTTCGACCGTATAGCGTGGCCGCTGCTGCAACGCCTGGTCGCCGCCAAGGTACTGGCTCGATTCGGCGGACGGCTGCACGTCGCCGTCAGCGGCGGCGCGCCGATCGCCGAGCCGGTGGTGCGGCTGTTCCTGGCGCTCGGGCTCGAGGTGCTGCAGGGCTACGGCATGACCGAGACATCGCCCGTCGTCAGCGTCAACACGCCTGACGACAACGACCCGCGCACCGTCGGCCGCGCCCTGCCGGGCATCGAGGTGCGCATCGGCGACAATGACGAGTTGATGGTGCGCGGCCCGAACGTGATGCTCGGCTATTGGCACCGGCCGGAGGAGACAGCCCGCACCAGGGAAGCCGACGGCTGGCTGCACACCGGCGACCAGGCCCGCATCGACGGCGGACGCATCACCATCACCGGTCGGATCAAGGACATCCTCGTCACCTCGACCGGCGAGAAGATCGCGCCCGCCGATCTGGAGACCGCGATCCTGACCGATCCGCTGTTCGAGCAGGCCATCGTGATCGGCGAGAACCGGCCGTTCCTGACCGCGATCGTCGTGCTCAACGCCAACGGCTGGGCTGAGCAGCAGGCGAGGCTCGCGGCGCACGGCCAGCGCGGCACCGAGGCCGAAGCGGCCTCTCTGCTGCGCCACATTGCGCGAGCCGCGAAGGCCTATCCGTCCTACGCGACGCCGAAGGCGGTGCATTGGACCTTGGAGCCGTGGACCGTGCAGGAAGGCCTGATCACGCCGACGTTGAAGAACAAGCGTCCGGCGATCGAGCGGAGCTTCGCGAAGGAGATCGAGGCGATCTATGCAAAACGCGCGGCAGCTTTGCGGCCATCGGCTACCGTACGAAGCTGATTTTGCAGAGCGTAGCAGCAGGACATTGCGGCATTGGAGCGGGCGAAGGGAATCGAACCCTCGTATGCAGCTTGGGAAGCTGCCGTTCTACCATTGAACTACGCCCGCGTTCGCCAATGCTTAGCCGAGACCATGCGTTTCGCCAAGCGGCTTGTTGCCGCGACACCGCCAGGCCCAAGGGTTGGGGGAGGCAACAGTTCTGCACCGGCCTGATCTCCGGATCGTGATCGGCCGCGACCGCCGGCTCCGGAACGGATCGGGCCGGTCGCGCTTTTGCCCGTTGGAGGCGGCGCCCCTCGCTGCTTCGCCGCGCCGTCAAGGTCCTGGGAGCTCACATCATGCAGAGCCACAGCCCCGCGTCTCAGACCGCAACCTCGAAAGCCCTCGCCATCATGTCGGGCCCGTCGGCGCTCGACCTTTACACCCTCGGCTGCGGTCTATTCCTGGCCGTCGCGCCCTGGCTGTTCGGCTTTGTCGGCAGCGCCGGCCGGATCGATGCTGCGTTGGCGGGGGCTGCCGTCGTCGTGCTCTCGCTCGGCGGCCTCCTGGCGTTTGCCGATTGGGAGGAGTGGCTGAAGGTAGCGCTTGGATTGTGGCTGATTGCAGCTCCGTGGCTGCTCGGGTTCGTGCATACGTCGGCGATGCATGTCAGCATCACGATCGGGATCGCCGTGACCTTCCTGAGCCTGCTCGAACTGTGGCTTGCGCATGATCCTGATTTTGCTGGCGATAGGCCTGCATTGGTGAGCCAGCCGTAGCGCCTCTGGTCGATCGCACCTCGCCTGCGCGCTGCGCCGCATTCCGCGATCGCGATGCCGATGACAGAGATCGCAGACAACGATCGCAACGGGACGCTTGACAACCATCACCCAAATCAGGGCAAACCCGCCCCGGTCACGCCGCGCTGTTAACACTTTGTAAACAAAGTTGATGCGGGCGATCGTGACGATGATATGATGTGACGTGGGGTTGGGGTGGCGTCATGGGGCGTGGGTATACGATCTTTGATACGGCCCTCGGCCGTTGCGGCATTGCGTGGAGCGATGCCGGAATCACCGGCGTACAACTGCCGGAAGCACGGGAAATCGAGACGCGGCGGCGCCTGTTTCGCCAATTTCCCGAAGCGCGGGAGCAGCGCCCGTGTTCGAATATTGAACTCGCCATCGAAGGCATCACCGCCATGCTGCGCGGGCAGGAGGTCGACTTCTCCGATGTCGTGCTCGATCTCGGCGGCGTGACACCATTCAACCAGCGCGTCTACGATTGCATTCGTGCCATTCCGCGCGGCGAGACGCGCAGCGCCGACGCGATCGCAGACGAACTGCACGTTCCCAAGGCGCTGAATTCGATCGCGCAGGCGCTGAGCAAGAATGCGCTCGTGCTGATCGTTCCCTGTCACCGCGTGCGCGACATCGGCAACGGTCTCGACAAGCCGTCGCCCAACAGCGGCGTCATCTCCAAACGGCGGCTGCTGTCGCTCGAAGGCGCACGGCCTCATGCGGGCCTGACGTTGTTCGACGCGTTTCTCGCGGTCGACCGGCCGCGCGCGTCGTAAGCGGGCGCCTCGCTGCGCGCGATATTATCTCGGACGCAGCCCTCCTCTTTCATCCGCAATGCGCTAGATTTGCAGGATGAGCGCCACCATCCTGTTCGAAAGCCGTGACGTCACCGTCTCCGAGTTCCGCTGTGCGGCGGTTCCGGGCGAGCGTCCCTATGTCGAGCAGTATTCCGGCTACTCGCTGTCCTATGTGCGCAAGGGGAGCTTCGGCTGTCGGCACCGCGGCCGCTTCTTCGAGCTGGTCACCGGCTCGCTGCTGGTGGGCCATCCCGGCGATGAGTTCATGTGCACGCACGATCACGTCTGCGGCGACGAATGCCTGTCATTCTTCTTCGATCATGCGCTCATCGACGAGATCGGCGGCAACAGGCAGGCTTGGCGGGTTGGCGCGATGCCGCCGCTGCCGGAGCTCATGGTCCTCGGTGAGCTCGCGGAGGCCGTCGCCGCGCGCGAGCAGGACCTCGGTCTGGACGAGGTTGGCCAGATCATCGCCAGCCGCTTCGTCGCGACCGCCACGGGCCAGCAGGAACGGGCGGCGACGCCAAGCCTTCGTGATCGCCGGCGCGCGGTCGAGAGCGCATTGTGGATCGACGACAATGCGGCGCGCGACATCGATCTGGCGGCTGCGGCTGGTGAGGCCGGCGTCAGCCCGTTCCATTTCCTGCGGCTGTTCGCGGCCACGATCGGCGTGACGCCGCATCAATATCTGATCCGCTCCCGCTTGCGGCACGCCGCACGGCGTCTCAGCGAGGAGGATACGCCGGTCACCACCATCGCCTACGATTCGGGTTTTGCCGATCTGTCGAATTTCACCCGCACCTTCGCGCGCGCTGCCGGCGTGTCGCCGGCGAAGTTTCGCAAGGCGTCGCGCGGCGAGCGCAAGATTCTCCAAGACCATCTGAGCCGCCATTGATTGGATGATCCCAGCGCGTGCGGCAGCCGCATGCGAAGCATGGAGATCATCGATGTACGATCATATCGGCCTCAAGGTCGGCAATCTGGACGCCAGCGTCCGCTTCTACACATCGGCGCTGGCGCCGCTCGGCCACATCCTCTGCTCCAAGGACGAGGCGTCGGCGGGCATCGGCCCGAAGGGGGAGCCGGCCCTGTGGCTGTATCTCGACAAGGGCGCCAGCAAAGGCGCCGCCCATATCGCGTTCCGCGCCCGGGACCACGCGGCGGTCGCCAGATTCCACAGCGAGGGTCTGAAGGCCGGCGGCAGCGACAATGGCGGCGCCGGGCCGCGCGCGGACTACAGTCCGACCTACTACGCCGCCTTCCTGATCGATCCCGACGGCAACAACATCGAAGCCGTGTGTCCGTGAGGTCCCCGGCCATGGCATCGATTCAGAAGGACACCCCGATCGCAGCCTCCGCGGCCGCCGTCTGGGACGCCGTGCGCGACTTCGGCGCCGTTCATACCCGGCTGGCGCCCGGCTTCGTCGTCGATTGCCAGCTCGACGGCGACGTCCGAATCGTGACCTTCGCCAACGGCAATGTGGTGCGCGAACGCCTCGTCAGTTACGACGAGGCGCAGCAGCGTCTGGTCTACACGATCGAGAGCGAGCGCGTGACGCATCACAATGCGTCCGTGCAGATCATCCCCGACGGCGCGCAGGGTTGCCGGATGCTCTGGATCACCGACGTGCTGCCGCACGCCATCGCGTCCTATATCGAGCAGCAGATGGAGCTCGGCGCGCGCGCGATGCAGGACGCCCTGGGCAGGCTGCGTGCCTAGACGAGCCGCGCAGCCGTCAGCCGACATGCGGAGATGGCGGGATCTGCGCCCCCGAGCCGAGCTCGGCGGCCAGCACGGCCGGGCGCAGCTCCAGCGCTGCGGCCGGCTTCGGGCCCCAGCGGGTGAGCATGACGCTGGCGAGCGTCAGCACTCCGAGCAGGACCATCGAGGACGCCGCCAGCATGAAGAAGTCGCCCTCGGTCGCGGCATGGCTCAGCAGATAGCTGCCGCCTGCGGCGATGAAGACGAGCCGCACCGTCTGTGCCAGCACCGGACCGATCACCCTGGCTGCGCCCTGCGAGGAGAAGTACATCGAGATCGCCAGGCCGATGAAGGCATACATTGGCGCTGCGACCTGAAGATAGTGCCGGCCCGCGCTGCGCGCGCTCTCGTCCTGGGTGAAGATGTCGACCCACAATTGCGGGACGATCGCGATCAACGTCGACAGCGCACCCACCGACGCGAAAGAGACCAGCCCCGCCGTCCAGGCGATCCGGCGGGCACGCGCGATTCTTTCCGCACCGATCGCCATGCCGACCATCGGCACCGAGGCCATGCCGACGGAGAACGCGACAGTGGTCACCATGAATTCGAGCCGTGCGCCGATGCCGTAGCCGGCCAGCACGGCGGTGCCGAACGATGCCAGCATGTGCGTGAAGATCGCGATCGACAGCACGGATTGCAGCGGCGAGAAGCAGGCGATGGCGCCGACCTTGAGGATGTCGGCGAACATCGCGCGGCTGATCTTCAGGCCCCGCAGCTTCGGCCGCACGCGCGCGCGGCCGGAGAACAGGTACCAGCCCATCACCGAGATGCTGACGCAGAAAGCCAGCAGCGCGCCGGCGGCGACGCCGCGCATGCCGAGCCCGAGGACCAGGCTGAGCGTGCCGCCCAATACGATCTGCAGCAGCGCCGAACTGAGGATCATGAACGACGGCAGCTTCATGTTGCCGGTGCCGCGCAGGATGCCGGCCATCGAGTTCATCAGCCAGGGCAGGATGGCGCCGCCGAAGAAGATCTGCAGATAGGCTGTGGCATGGCTCAGCACCGCGCCGCGGCCGCCGAGCACCTCCAGCAAAGCGGGACCGAACACCAGCATGCCGACCATGAAGGTCGCGCCGAACAACAGCGCAATCAGCAGCGCGTGCGTGGCGAGGGCCGAGGCCCGTTCGGTGTCGCCGGCGCCGAGCGCCCGCGCGATCGCCGAGGCCACGCCGCCGCCCATGGCGCCGCCGGACATCGTCATGGTCAGGATCACCAGCGGGAACACCAGCGCCATCGCCGCCAACGCCTCGATACCGAGCCGGCCGATATAGGAGGTCTCGGCGATGACGACGCAGGTGCCTGCCGTGTTCGCGATGATGTTGGGCCAGGCCAGCGACAGCAGGGTGCGCAGAATGGGGCCGTCGACGAGCGCATTCCGAACCGGCTTCGCGATGGGCGGCAACGTACGCCCCTCGCCGACCGGACTGTCGGCCAAGCCGATCTCGGACATGCTCGCTCCCCGTTTGGCCGCGCCATCTGGCGGGACCTTTGTCGTTCCTCCTAGCACACCGCCGGGCCGCGCCCCGTGCAGCGGGCGCATTGGGGGTGCGCGGTCAGCGCGCAGCCGGGCCTAGAGGCGGAAGTGCTTGGAGAGCTTCAGGCCCTGGGCCTGGTAGTTGGAGCCGATGCGGCTGCCATACATCGCGTTCGGCCGGGCCAGCATCTTCTCATAGACGAGGCGGCCGACGATCTGGCCATGCTCGAGGATGAACGGCACCTCGCGCGAGCGCACCTCAAGCACCGCGCGCGAGCCCTGCCCGCCGGCGCCGGCATAGCCGAAGCCGGGATCGAAGAAGCCGGCATAGTGGACACGGAATTCGCCCACGAGCGGATCGAACGGCACCATCTCGGCGGCGTAGTCCGGCGGCACCTGCACGGCCTCCTTCGAAGCCAGGATGTAGAACTCGCCGGGATCGAGAATGAGGCTGCCGTCGGGGCGCGCCTTGATCGGCTCCCAGAACTCCTCCACGGCATAGCCGGCGCGGCGGTCGACGTCGACGACGCCGGTATGACGCTTGGCGCGATAGCCCACATAGCCGTTGGCATTGCTGCCGGACAGGTCGACGGAAAGAGCGACGCCACCGACGAGATCCGCATCATCGCGATCCACCAGCCGCTCGGCCTGATGCAGCGCGATCAGTTCGTCCTCCGACAGAACCGCGTCGCGGTAGCGGAAGCGGACCTGGGACAGGCGCGAGCCTTCGCGCAGCAAAACGGGAAACGTCTTCGGGCTGATCTCGGCGTAGAGCGGACCGTGATAGCCGGCTCCGATCATGTCGAACCGTCGCGTGCCGTCGGCGATCACGCGGGTGAACACGTCGAGCCGCCCGGTCGAGCTCTTCGGATTGGCGGCCGCGACGATGTCCTTCGGCAGCGCGAGACTCTCCAAGAGCGGCACGATGTAGACGCAGTTGGTCTCCAGCACTGCGCCGTCGGCGAGCGCGAATTCGTGCAGCTTCAACTCGTCGATACGCTCGGCGACCGTCGCGCCCGGCCCGGGCAGAAAGCTTGCCCGCACGCGATAGGCGATGTCGCCGAGCCGCAGGTCCAGGCTCGCCGGCTGGATCTGGCTTTCGACAAAATCGTATGCGGGGATGATCAGGCCAGCCTCCGCCATCGCCACGATCATGCGATCGGGGAGGATGCCGTGGGCGTCGGGGCTGAGCGAAAACGGCAAGACCTGATCCTTTGCAGGCGCCGGAACGGCGGCTTATCGAGCCTATATAGGGTCTTTTTACCGGTTATCCGATGGCTGGCTTGACGGAAAGGCCGGTTGCGACTATGAGCACGACTTATCCCGTGGTGATTTGAGCCGGCCGGCTTGCAGCCACGTTAAATAAGTCGCTAAACAGGCCGGGGACGATTGTGATCCCGGCCGTGAGGAGTTTTCCCAGGCCGGTTTTTTTGTGCCCATCGCTGGAGGCGGTGGTCACGATGGAGGTCACATGTCGAAGTCCCCCGCGAAGGCCCCGGCGTCGTTCGCCCGCTATCGTCCTGAAACCCGTCTGGTGCATTCCGGCACCTTGCGTTCCGAATTCGGCGAGACCGCCGAGGCGCTCTATCTGACGCAAGGCTTCGTCTACGCCACCGCCGAGGAGTGCGAGGCGCGCTTCAAGGGCGAGGATCCCGGCTTCATCTATTCGCGCTTCTCCAACCCGACCACGGCAATGTTCGAGCGCCGCATGATCGAGCTCGAGGGCGCCGAGGCCTGCCGCTCGGCCGCAACCGGCATGGCCGCAGTCACCACGGCAATCCTCGCTCCCCTCCGTGCCGGCGATCACGTCGTCGCCGCCAAGGCGCTGTTCGGCTCGTGCCGCTACGTCGTCGAAGATCTCTTGCCGCGCTACGGCATCGAATCGACCCTGGTCGATGGGCTCGACCTCGACCAATGGCAGAAGGCGGTCAGGCCGAACACCAAGTCGTTCTTCCTGGAGAGCCCGACCAATCCGACGCTCGACGTGATGGACATTCCCGCGATCGCCGAGATCGCGCACGCCCGTGGCGCGCGGCTGATCGTCGACAACGTGTTCGCGACCCCGATCTGGCAGAGCCCGCTCGCGCTCGGCGCCGACGTCGTGGTGTATTCCGCGACCAAGCACATCGATGGCCAGGGCCGCTGCCTCGGCGGCGTGATCCTGTCGTCGGAGGCGTTCATCGCCGAGCACATCCACAATTTCATGCGCCAGACCGGTCCGTCGATCTCGCCGTTCAACGCCTGGGTCCTGCTCAAGGGCCTGGAGACCTTGGCGGTGCGCGTGCGCGCGCAGACCGAGACGGCGGCGAAGGTGGCCGACTTTCTCGCGGCGCATCCGAAGATCTCGCGGCTGATCTATCCCGGTCGCGAGGACCATCCGCAGGCGGCGACCGTGCGCAAGCAGATGCGCGCCGGCTCGACGCTGGTCGGCTTCGAGGTGAAGGGCGGCAAGGCCGGCGCCTTCCGCACGCTCAACGGCTTGAAGCTCGCGCGCATCTCCAACAATCTCGGCGACGCCAAGACGCTGGTCACGCATCCGGCGACGACGACGCACCAGCGGCTGACGCCGGAGGCGCGCGCCGAGCTCGGCATCAGCGAGGGCTTCATCCGCTTCTCCGCCGGGCTCGAGCATGCCGACGATCTGATCGAGGATCTGGATGCGGCCCTGAGGGCCGCGTAGCGAATGGCCGCATAGAGAATGGCGAATAGGGCGTACCGATTGCATCCTATTCGCTACTCGCTATTCCCTACTCGCCACTCTCACATCGGCCGATAGGTCAGCACGTTGGCCGGCGTGTTGATGCCGAGCTTGACCTGGCCGACCGAGCGGATGATGTCGTCGCCGAGCAGCTGGGCGAAGCAGGCGTAGCCCCAATCGCTCATGTGCAGACCGTCCGAGATCACGAACTCGTTGATCGGGATCGCCTGCCGCTCGTGCCAGTCGCGCATCACCTCGAAGCGGGGGAAGATGCCGGCGTGATGCAGCTCGGCGATACGCCCGAGCAGCTTGTTCATGCGGCTGGCGTTCTCCGAGCGCTCGTTGACGCGCGGCGAATATTGCAGGTCGACCAGCACGACATCGGAGGCCGCCGCCTGGATCTTGGCGACGCCGTCATCGACCAGCTTGGCGGTCTCGGCGGGATCGAGATCGCGCAGCACGGCATTGGTGCCGACCTGCCAGATCACGAGATCCGGATGCCGGTCGATCACCGACGTCTCCAGCCGCTTCATCATCTCCGGCGCATCCTCGCCGCCGACGCCGGCATTGATGACGCTGATGTCGACCATCGGATATTGCCGGCGCAGCTGCGCGGCGAGCCGATTCGGATAGGTGTAGTCCGGCGCGCTCGCGCCATAGCCCTGCGTCGACGACGAGCCGAAGGCGACGATGACGACCGGCAGGCCGGAGGCGAGCTTGTTGGCGACGTGCGGCAGCGAAATGAAATTCTTCTTGGCGACGCCCTTCGGCGTCAGGCACGGCACGCGGTTGAAGATGTCGGTGGCCGACTTCGCGACCTGCTTGACCTTGTCGATCGCCCGCTCGGTGATGCTGCGCGACGGCGGCGCCGCCACGACGGCCTGCCCGGCTGCAGCCGGCGGCTGTGCATCGGTCATGGCCGGCGCGGTCGTCGCCGCAGGCGGCGAGGTTGTGGCCGCCGGGCGCGCCACGGCGATCGGCCCGGGCACCTGATCGCTCGCCTGCGCCACCGTGACGTGACCGATGCTCGGTCGCCCGCTGATCAGCGGAGCCTTTGGATCGGAGCTCTCCACATCGGAAAGCGCGGCGGGCGCAGCCGGCGCTGCGCTCTGCGCCCGTAGCTTCTGCGGGCTCAGCGCGAGGGCGATGGCAATGACCGCAACGGCCGAAAGCTTCTCCCATGTCCCGGAGACGCGGTGACACTCATTCGACGTCATGAACGACATAACCCTAGTTCTGCTGCGCCGGCCCGATATGCGCCGCGTCGATGATGAACTTCGACAGCGCCCGGCCGAGGCAGTCATGAACCTGCTTGGCCAGCTCGACTCCGTGCGTCGGATTGAACAGGTCGAAATCGCCCTGCTCGTTCCATTGCCGCATGATGGCAAACCGATCGAACAGCGGAATGTCCCGGTGCTGCGCCACCACACGCATGTTGTCGACATAGGGCGGCACGGAGATCAATGTCTCCGTCCGCGGACTGTATTGCAGGTTCATCAAGACGACGTCAGCTCCCGCTTTCTGCAGCGTCGCCACACCGTCGTCGACCGCCTGCCGGAACTCATCAGGATCGATCGACCGCATGGCGTCGACCGTGCCGGTCTGCCAGATGACCAAATTAGGCCTTTTTCCTTCCACCAGTTTAACGAGATTGCCCGCGACCTCCTCGGCCGTCTTCTTGGGCTGCAGCTCGATGCTGAGATTGACGGCGACGGTTGGCAGCTTGTCCTTCAACGCAGCCTGCAGACGGGCGGGGTAGGCATTGGCGTCGGAGGTGCTGACAATGGAGGATGACCTGCTTCCGACGACGAGAATATCCAGCGTGCGGCCGTTCTTGACGGCGTCTGCAACCTTCGGAAGCGGGCTCTCGGTGGTCAGCAGGTAGGCCGGCACCTCGCAGTTCTGCGGCGCCTCTTCCGCGCGCGCAGAGGCCGCCAGCGAAACAGCCAGCACTGCGATACCAAACCTTAACCACGAGACGGACTTCATCAGCCCCCTCCCGCCAGATCGGCGTTGCTGCGCGCACCTTTTCGCGTCGCGCCCTTATCGGCCTCACGCTTGTACCACGAAATCAACGACGCCACCCCCCACATGATGAGGATGCCGCAAAGGCTGATCACCGCGTGCATCATGGCGCCGCCGGACACTTCGGCAAGGACGAAGTGGCCCGCAAACGCCAGAAACACGCCGAGACAGAAGATCTCGAGCGAGTGTTGCCCACAGACAATCAGCGGACGCAGCCACGGCGACTTCAAGAGCGGCCAATCCTTGCGCAAATAGTGCACGGTGAGTGCTGCGAGTGCGAGAAAATGCGCGAAACGCAACACGTCAAGGTCGGTCTTGTCGATCGGATACATCCACTGCTCGATTCGGCGCGGCATCAGATGGCCGAGCTGCGGAATGTACCAGGTCAGGGTCACACAGAAGGCCGCGACCAGATAGGCGACGCAGAGCCCGAGCGTGATCGGCGAGTTGATGATGCGCGACATGCGCCGCGCGCCGCCGAGCGCGCACCAGGCGCCGAACACGAACAGCAATTGCCAGGCGAACGGATTGAAGGCCCAGAAGCCGTTGGGATAGGCCGTCAGATAGAGATCGAGCTCCCAGGTCACGGCATAGAGAATGACGGATAGGCCGAGCGTCACGTCGGGCCGCCAACGCATCAGCCACAGGATCAACGGCAGGAACAACATCAGCACGATGTAGAGCGGCAGCACGTCCATATTGACGGGGCGGAAGCGCAGGATCAGCGCCTGCACGATGGTCACGTCCGGCTGCTTGAGAAAATCCATGATTCCCATCTCTTCGGTGTAGAGCGGGTTCTCGAAGCTGGTCGCGACGTAGGAGATCTCGGCGAGGAAGATCGTGAACAGGAAGACGTGGGCGACGTAGATCTGCCAGACGCGGCGCAGGATGCGCGCGGTTGCGACGATGAAACCGGCATCCTGCATCGCCCGGCCGTAGACGAACGCCGCCGTGTAGCCTGAGATGAAGATGAAGATCTCGGTGGCGTCGGAGAAGCCGTAGTTGCGGAGCGTGAACCAGGTCAGCAGGTTCGGCGGCAGATGGTCGATGAAGATCAGCCATAGCGCCAGCCCGCGAAACAGGTCGAGCCGCAGTTCGCGCTCGCCGACCGCCGGGAAGGTGATCGCAGGGACGGCGGTGATGGCGGGTGCAGCGCTGACGGCCGGCGCAGCCGCGACGGCAGATGCAGATGCAACCGCAGGTGCAGCCGCGCTCGCCGCAGCGGCAGTCTCCGTAGCCGGCGCGGGTGCGGCGCTGGCTGCGGGGGCGGACGGTCCGGCAAGGCGATCGACAATCGACGTCATCAGGCACCGCGTCAAAGCTGCCAGCCCTCGAGGCCCGGCAGGGGAAATGTAGGGCTGCGCAGTTTTCGCGCAAGCGATGAAGGACTTATCAGCTGGGCCGTGCCCAGTTTTTCGACCTTGGCGGACGGCTGGTGGCGATCGCACGACGCAGGACAGGGCGATCACCGCCAGGGTGCTGCCGGCCGCGCCCGATCCGAGCCCAAGGAACGGATCGCGCATACGGGCGACAGAGTCCGCGATTCTGGTGCCATAATGCGGAACTGTGTTGAAAGCACGATGGCGTCCCGATTGGTTCCGGCGCTGGTTTCCGCTACAATGCCACCATGTATCGCGCCGTGACTCGCCACATCGAAGTGACCGTCGAACCGAACTTCCTGCCTGAGAAGTCGTCGGTGGCCGATGGCCGCTGGTTCTGGTCCTATACCGTCGTCATCACCAACAGCGGGGAGGAGACGGTGCGGCTGCGCAGCCGGCATTGGATCATCACCGATGGGATCGGCCGGCAGCAGGAGGTCCGCGGCGAGGGTGTGGTCGGCGAGCAGCCGGTGCTCGCGCCAGGCGAGCGCTTCGAATACACCTCCGGCGTCCCGCTCACCACCGCGTCCGGCTTCATGGCCGGCTCGTACCAGATGGAGAGCGAGAGCGGTGAGCACTTCGACATCGCCGTGCCGGCCTTCTCGCTCGACAGCCCCGACGGCAAGCGGGTGTTGAATTAGCTGAGAAGGCATGCAGTTCGACTGCCCCCAGTCGTCCGCTCGCTGTCTCTTGTGCTGCTCTCGACGTTCAACATCTTGTCCTTGCGGCTCGCCTGCCGATGTTTGGCCCGCTGTCGTCCCGGCAAGCTTCCGACAACGCGCCAGCGGACGAAGTGCAATACGATGGATCCTGTACTCACGCCGCACGTCATCGTTCTCGCGACGCATCTCGCGTCCGAGCTTTGCCCATTCATCCGCCCTCTGCAAATAGAGGGCGCAGGGAAGGCCGGGCCTCGGCTGAGGCCTGCGGCCCGCCTGCAGAAAAAAATGCAGGCGGCAGGTACCACAGGTTCAGCCGGAACGACCCGGCCTTCCCTGCGCGACTGGTTTTAACGGCTGCTTCGCGTTCTCCCTGGCGCGCCGGGCTTTCTGGCCGCCATCCCCACGCGAAGCGAAGCCTCAACGTGAGTTGATATCAGCATCGGGATATCAGGACCGCGCGACTTGACCGTGCGTGCATCGCCGTTCGTCCGCGCAAATATCGCGCTGCAACGACACACGCCCATCGCCTCCCACTGCCAACGGTCCGTGACGGTCGCGAAACGCCCCTCATGCGGCAACAGGATGCGCGGAAATGTGCCAGTGATTTGCCCGACGGCACAAGTTGTTTGTTGCTGCGACCAATCAACGCGACGGGCAAGGATGAGGCGTCGATCAGCGAGAAAGCCGATTTTCAACAACGAACTAATGGAAATCGCCGGCGCACACGAACTCCCGACATTCTCTCCGACGCCGCGCGACGCAGCCGCCGCCTATCGAGCGTCATCGCGAGGAGCGAAGCGACGACGCGCTCGCGATGACGTACGGAGGGCTGTCGCTCGACCACGATCACTACGATGCGCGGAGCGAGCGCAACAGAGTCAATTCTCCGTCACGCCGGCTTCGTGCGGAGTGAAATGATAGACCGAGGAGCAGAACTCGCAGGTGACGACGACCTTGTCGTCCTGCACCATGTCGGCGCGGTCCTGGGGCGAGAAGCTCTTCAGCATGTTGGCGACCGCATCGCGCGAGCAGGAGCAGCGCGCCTGCAGCGGCACGGTGTCGAACACGCGGACGCCGCGCTCGTGAAACAGACGATACAGCAGCCGCTCGCCGGACAGCGCCGGGTCGATCAGCTCGATATCCTCGACCGTCGCGACAAGCGATTGGCCCTCGATCCAGGCCTCGTCTTCCTCGACCGCATGCAGCTCGGTGCCCTCGGGCGCATCGCCGGGATGCAGATCGGCCTGGCGCAGGCGCTCGGGCGCCTGGGGCAGGAACTGCGTCAGCAGGCCGCCGGCGCGCCAGCGGTGCTTGCCGCCGCTCCACTCCTCGCCGACGGCGAGGCGCACACGGGTCGGGATCTGCTCGGAGCGCAGGAAGTATTCATGCGCGGCCTCCTCCAGACTGCCGCCGGTAAGCGCGACGAGGCCCTGGTAGCGGCTCATGTCGGCGCCCTGATCGATGGTCATCGCCAGATGGCCCTTGCCGAGCAGGCCGCCGGAGTCCTTGGCCGAATCCTTCAGCTCTTGCAGTCGCGCCTCGTCATAGCGTGCGTAAGCGCGCAGCCGGTCGGGCGCCTGGAAGTCGACCACCAGGAATGACACCGGCCCGTCGGTCTGGGTCTGCAGGATGAAGCGGCCGTCGAATTTCAGCGAGGAGCCGAGCAGCGTCGTCAGCACGATGGCCTCGCCGAGCAGCTTGCCCACGGGCGCGGGATAGGCGTGCTTGGTGAGGATATCGTCGAGCGCGGGACCCATGCGGGTCAGTCGCCCGCGCAGATCGAGCGCCGCGACCTCGAACGGCAGCACGGCGTCGTCGACCGGCACCGCCGAGGGGGCGCGGCTGGTGTCGAGATGGATGTCGTTGTCGGGGGAATTGGTTGTCATGGGGCGTATTTGGGGATGAAGCGGGGAAAGTGAAGGGGGATGGAACTAGCGTATACCGCGGGCTCCGTATACCTTCTCGTGGGAGAGGATTAGGTCGCATCGCAGGGTGGGGGTGGTGACGCAAGCACCGCATCATCGACCAACGGCCAAGCGCATCCGCGGCTTCGCGAAAGCAATGCGTCGGGAGCCAACTGATGCCGAAGCTGCTATGTGGCGGCTGCTGCGCGACCGCCGCCTGTCGCAGTTCAAGTTTCGACGACAAGTGCCGTTCCGGGACTACATCCTCGATTTCGTCTGCTTCGAGCAGCGCCTGGTCATCGAGATCGATGGCAGTCAGCATGCCGACGCGGTGCGTGATCGGACGAGAGAGGAAGTGCTCGCAAGAGAGGGGTTTAGAGTTGCGAGGTACTGGAACAACGAGGTGCTCCTTCAACGCTCGGCCGTTCTCGAGGACATTCTCGTAAAGCTGAGCGAACCGAGAGAGACCCTTCACCCAGTATGACCGCGCCGCCGGTCGATCATGCCACCACAAGGGAGAAGGTGCACCGAGCTTGCCGCGCGGATTCAAACAAACCTTGAACTAATCAACCGGCGAACGCGATCGAAAGATCAGCCCCTCACGGGATTGATGAATGCGCCCTCTCCCCTTGTGGGAGAGGGCTACACCGACGGAAGCAGCGAACTCACTTGGGTGAGGGGTTGGTGCCACACACTCAAGCCTGAGCCCGGGGCAACCCCTCACCCGGTTTCCATGCTCCGCATGGAAACCACCCTCTCCCACAAGGGGAGAGGGTGCACCGAATACGTAGCTCAAACTTTCTCGTTATCAAGTCCCTAAGCTCGCTCGCCGAAGCACCAGGCCAAGATGCCCTTCTGTGCGTGCAGGCGGTTCTCGGCTTCGTCGAACACGACCGACTGCGGGCCGTCGATCACCTCGTCGGTGACCTCCTCGCCGCGATGGGCCGGCAGGCAATGCATGAACAGCGCCTCCGGCTTGGCCAGCGACATCAGCTTGGAGTTGACCTGATAGGGCTTGAGCAAATTGTGGCGGTGCTCGCCATCCTTGTCTCCCATCGAGACCCAGGTGTCGGTGACGACGCAGTCGGCACCGGCGACAGCGACCTCCGGATCGTGGCCGAGATGGATGTCGGCCCGGGTGGCGCGGATGAAATCCTTCATCGGCTTGCCCGGCGACAACTGCGGCGGGGTAGCGACGTTGAGCCGGAACTTGAAGCGCTCGGCGGCATGCGCCCAGGAGGCCAGCACGTTGTTGTCGTCGCCGGTCCAGGCCACGGTGCGGCCCTCGATCGAGCCGCGATGCTCCTCGAAGGTCATCACGTCGGCCATCACCTGGCAGGGATGCGAGCGCCGGGTCAGGCCGTTGATGACTGGCACGGTGGCGTGCGCGGCGAGCTCGAGCAGCGCCTCATGGCTGAGGATGCGGATCATGATGGCGTCGACATAGCGCGACAGCACGCGCGCGGTGTCGGCGATGGTCTCGCCGCGGCCGAGCTGCATCTCGGTGCCGGTCAGCATGATCGCCTCGCCGCCGAGCTGGCGCATGCCGACGTCGAACGACACGCGGGTGCGTGTCGACGGCTTGTCGAAGATCATCGCCAGCACCTTGCCCTCGAGCGGCTTCTTCGCCGGCTCGCGCGCCTTCAAGGTCTTCTTCATCGCGCTGGACAGCGCCAGCACGTTGCGCAACTCCTCCACCGGCATCTCGGTGAGATCGAGGAAATGACGCGGCGTGTTGCCCATGGTCTTGCTCATGATGCGGCCGCCTGCTTGGCAGGCCCGCCCGACAGCGCCGCGCAGGCGCGATCGAGCATCTCGACCGATTGTTCGATTTCGGATTCGTTGACGATCAGCGGCGGCAGGAAGCGTACGACGTTGTCGCCGGCCCCCACCGTGAGCAGCTTCTGATCGCGCAGCGCCGCGACCAGATCGCCCGACGGCACCACCGCCTTGACGCCGATCAGCAGGCCCTCGCCTCGGATCTCGGAGATGACATCGGGATGACGATCGAGAACGGCACCGAGCTTCTGCTTCAACAGCAGCGACATCTTGCGGACGTGATCGAAGAAGCCGGGCGCCAGCATCACGTCGAGCACGGCGTTGGCCGCGGCGACCGCCAGCGGATTGCCGCCGAAGGTCGAGCCATGCGAGCCCGGCGTCATGCCCGACGCGGCCTCGGCCGTGGCGAGCACGGCGCCGATCGGAAAGCCGCCGCCGAGCGCCTTCGCCAGCGACATCACGTCCGGCGTGACGCCGAGCCAGCGATGCGCGAACAGATCGCCGGTGCGGCCCATGCCGGTCTGGACCTCGTCGATGACCAGCAACAAACCGTTGTCGTCGCAGAGCTGGCGCAGCGCCTTGTAGAACGGCAGCGGCGCGGTGCGCACGCCGCCCTCGCCCTGCACCGGCTCGACCAGGATACCGGCGGTGTGCGGACCGATCGCCTTCTTCACTGCTTCGATGTCGCCGAACGGAACCTGATCGAAGCCGTCCATCGGCGGACCGAAGCCGTCGAGATATTTGGCCGAACCTGTCGCGGCGAGCGTGGCGAGCGTGCGGCCGTGGAACGCGCCTTCGAACGTAATGATACGATAGCGTTCGGGATGTCCCTTGGCGGCGTGATATTTGCGCGTGATCTTGATCGCGCCTTCCATCGCCTCCGCGCCCGAATTGGCGAAGAATACGTAGTCGGCAAAGCTCTGCTCGCACAGCCGCGCGGCAAGGCGCTCGCCATCCGGGCTCTTGAACAGGTTCGACATGTGCCAGAGCTTGGCCGCCTGCTCCTGCAGCGCCTTGACCAGATGCGGATGCGCATGGCCGAGCGAATTGACTGCGACGCCCGAGGTAAAATCGAGATAACGGTCGCCATTGGTCGCGATCAGCCACGCGCCTTCGCCGCGCTCGAACGAAAGATCGACCCGGGCGAATACGGGGAGGAGATGCGTAGCGGCAACACTGGTCATGGCGGATCACATGAGCTGACGGGCCGGCCGAGACACGCGCCACGCGGCGCCATCGCGCATCAGGGACCCCACCCTGGAAAACAAAATGTGCCGCCTTTTCAAGGCGGCACGTGCATCTATTGTATGCGGGCAGCGGTGGGAGTCAACTACGCGTCAGCTGATGCATGGGGGGCCAGCCCGTGAGAATCGGACGCCTGACGCAGCTCGAGACACGCCACAGGGAACCACGGAATGTGTGGACTGCGGCCGCCGACTCTTGCGCGGGAGTCACGCCATATTGTAGCGTTTTCAACGTCGAGTACGACATCTCGTGCGGCAGTTCTGATCCCTCTCGAAGTTCTCTGAGTTTGCGTAACGTCCGGGTGCCTTGCGCGCGCCCGGCGAGGGACAAGGGATTCTGCCGCCAGGGATTTTCTTGAGACAGCATCGCAGCGCCGTCCCGGAATTGGCCGGCGCAACGCGAAGGGAAAGGTTCGATGACCGTATTGACCTGGTCCGACGATCGCGTCGAGCAACTGAAAAAACTCTGGGAAGCCGGACTGTCGGCCAGCCAGATCGCCGCGGAACTCGGAAACGTGACGCGCAACGCCGTGATTGGCAAGGTGCACCGGCTGGGCCTGTCCGGCCGCGCCAAGAGCCCGGCCACCGCGGCACCGCGCCAGCGCAAGGCGGCCCGCCCGGCACAGCCGATGATGCGGGTGGCGCGCCCGGTGGCGCGCGGCAACACGGCGCTCGCACAGGTTTTCGAGGTTGAGGCGGAGCCCGATCCGGTTGCATTCGACAACGTCGTACCGATGAACCAGCGGCTGTCGCTGCTGGAGCTCAACGAGGCGACCTGCCACTGGCCGGTCGGCGATCCCTCGAGCGCGGATTTCTTCTTCTGCGGCGGCAAGGCGCTTTCTGGCCTGCCCTATTGCGCGCAGCATTCGCGCGTCGCCTATCAGCCCGCGGCCGACCGCCGCCGCCAGCCGGCGAAGTCGACCACGCGCTGAGCGGCCGGCGACCACGGCGGGCGATGAGGTGCTCCGCATCGCCTCGCGATGTCCGGCCTCTGTTCACGACGATCGATGATATGCGCCCGGCCTGCGCCGGGCCGCAAGATGCGCCCGCCCGTCAGGCGCGTGCTGCGGGCCTGGACTGCGGAAAGCAGGCCGTGAAAGCGGCGCCGTTGCGCGGCACGCTCTCGATCAGAAGCCGGCCGCGATGGCGGTTGAGGATGTGCTTCACCAGAGAGAGGCCGAGCCCGGTGCCGCCCTGCGCGCGGCTGTCGCCGACATCGACGCGATAGAAGCGCTCGGTCAGCCGCGGCAGATGCTCGGGCGCGATGCCGGGGCCGAAATCGCGCACCTTGACCCGGATCTCCGGCGCGTTCTCGGCGGAGACGGCCTGCTCCAGCGAGACGATCACGCGGCCGCCCGAGGCGCCGTATTTCAGCGCGTTCTCGATCAGGTTCTCGAACACGCGCAGCAGCTCCTCGCGGTCGCCGGCGATCGTCACCGGCGCCTCCGGCAGGCTGGTCTCGATCACCACCTGGCGCTCGCGCGCCAGCGACTCCAGCCCGTCGGTGACCTGGCGGATGATGGGGACGACGTCGACCATGGCGTGGGGCTGGACATGCGCCGACAGCTCGACCCGCGACAGCGACAGGAGATCGTCGATCAGCCGCGCCATGCGCGTCGCCTGGATGTGCATGATGCCGAGGAAGCGCTCGCGCGCCTTCGGATCGTCCTTGGCCGGCCCCTGCAGCGTGTCGATGAAGCCCGAGAGCGCCGCCAGCGGTGTGCGCAGCTCGTGGCTGGCATTGGCGACGAAATCGGCGCGCATCTCCTCGACCCGGCGTAGCGGGGTCAGATCGTGGAACGTCATCAGCATGCATTTGTCGGTGCCGCCGAACGCCGTCGGCACCGGCACCGGCGTGATGATCAGCTCCATCCAGCGATCGACCGGAACGTGATCGTGATAGGTGGCGCGGCGGATCTCGGTGGTAGCGATCGCCTCGCGCAGCGCGGTGATGATCTCCGGCGTGCGCAGCGCGAATTGGGCGAGTTCGCCCTTGCGCAAGGCAGGCGCGAGCTGCGCGGCGGCGGCGTTGAGGTGGATGACGCGGCCGGCGCGATCGAGCAGCACGGCGGGATCGGGGATGCCTTCGACCACTGCGCTCACGGCCGGCGCCTCGACCGGGTTGGCGTGGCGCTCCTCCTCCCGCTTGGCGACCGCGCCATGCAGCCGCCACGGCACCAGGGCGGCGGCGGCGATACACAGGAATACCGCCAGGGCCCGCAGCGGCAGCAGCTCGTCCAGCAGCACGAGCCCGGCAAGCGCGAGCGCCGCAGCCAGCAGGATGATCGCGGAATGGCGCAGCCGGTCCGGCCAGGGGGTGAAGATCGAGAGCGCCGTGTCGGAGGGAGCGTCGAGAGCCATCTCGTCCTACTATTCCCTTGAGCTGGCGTCAGGCACCGGAATCGCTGCGCTTCCTCACAAAAGCGGCTTCGGGCGGGGGGCCCGGATCGAGGCTGAGCGCGGCCTGCCGCAGCCGCTTCGACCGCGTGCTGATGATAACCTCGCGAAACGTCAGCAAGATTACAGAAATGAGGAACGGCGCCAAATAATACAGCATCCGGAACAAGAGCATTCCGGCCAGCAGCTCCTCGCGGTCCATCTGCCACAGCCCGACCAGCATCGCGGCGTCGAACACGCCGAGCCCGCCGGGCGAATGGCTGGCGAAGCCGAGCAAGGTCGCCGAGACGAAGATCACGGCCACGACGACGAAGCCGAGATTGGGCTCGTCCGGCACCAGCACATACATCGCGAGCGCGCAGAAGCCGAGGTCGATGATGCCGATCGCGATCTGCAGCAGGGTCAGCGGGCCGCTCGGCAGCACCACGGTCCACGGCCCGCGGCCGACCACGCGCGGCTTGGTCCATACCCAGGCGACATACCCCAACAGACCGACCAGGATCGCGATCGCCGCCATGCGGTTGGCCCAGGGCGGCAGCTGGTCGATCGAGGCCGCCGCCTCCGGATGATAGCTGATGCCGAGCCCGAGCACGGCGGCATTGCCGAGCCAGAACGTCAGGCCGGCGAGGAAGCAGATCTTGGCGACGTCGATGGCGTTCAGCCCATGGGCCGAATAGACGCGGTAGCGCACGGCACCGCCGGTGAAGACGCTGGCGCCGACATTGTGGCCGATCGAATAGCTGGTGAAGGCGGCCAGCGCATTGACGCGGTAGGGCACGTGGTCGTGGCCGATCGCGCGCACCGCGAACAGATCGTAGAAGGTCAGCGTGAAATAGCCGGCGGCAACGAACAGCGCGGCGAGCGCGATCTGATGCGGCTCCGTGCTCTTGATCGCCTCGAGCACCTCGTAGGTGTCGATGCCGCGCAGCATGTGGTAGAGGACGTAGCAGGCGACCGCGATCACAGCGATGCTGATCAGCACGCCGAGCTTGTGCAGGACTTGCTTCTCGCGCAGGAACGTGGCCGCTCTGCGTATGGCTTCAAGCATCTACACCTCTCACCGTGATCCGATCACGACGGCCGGGGACGCCGCGCCCCGGAGGCCGCCGCGTCATGTGCGCATACAACGCCCTCGTAGCGCGTTTCGACGCATTGGGGAACACGGAGCGTGCGAACAAAAGCGTACACATGGATATACTTAGCAGGCTTTACGGAAATGCGATGCACCGTTTTGCCGCACATGAGGCAAGACATCAGGCAAAGACATCAGGCAAGCCATCATGCAGGACGGAGCGTCGGCGCACGCTCCCGGCCAGCCTGCAAAGCCCAGGTTAAACTTCGGTGAGGAACGCGCATCTCCGGGCTTTCCGGGGGGCCCCACGGCTGGGCGGGTCGTCATCGTTCAACGATAAGCGCCGGCTGCGCGTTTGACAGGGTCGCACCTCGTCAAACCTTCGTGTCTCGCAGTTGCGATGACCCGGGCACGCCGACGGCGGGGGGCGCCGCCGCAGTCTTGGCTGCAGTCTTGGCAGGTGGCGTCGGGCGCAGACCGGCGGGCGGCCGCTTCAGGCCGCGGATTTCGTCCGCATGCTGCGGATCACCACCAGCGCCCGCAGCCAGGTGCCGATGGCGCAGCCGACGAGGTAGGGCACAAACATGATCAGCAGCAGTTCGAGCCAGTAGCCGGCCCGGCCGGGGATCAGGCAGGTCACGGCCGCCGCGACCAGGCCGGCGGCCAGCGCCGCCAGCAGCCAGGTCAGCCAGCCCGACACGCGCGGGGCACGATGCACCACGGCGACCCAGCCCATCGCCAGCCCGATGGCGAAGGCGCCGGCCAGCCAGCCCCAGTGAAAGGCAACGAGATAGGCCATGACGTTACCTCACCACGAATTCGATGCGGCGGTTCTGTGCCCGGCCGTCGGCGGTGTCGTTGGAGACGACCGGCTGGGTGCTGCCATAGCCGATCGGGGTGAAGCGGTCGGCCGGCAATCCGGCCTTGACCAGATAATCGACCACGGCCTGGGCGCGCTTCTGCGACAGCACCTGATTGGCCGCGGGGTCGCCATCGGCATCGGTGTGGCCGATGATCTCGACATTGGCGGAGGGGCAGCGGAACGCGATCTCGACGAGGCGGTCGAGCAGACCGGTGGAATCCCTGTCGAGGTCGCTGCGGCTGGTCTCGAATCGGATCTTCGCCTTGCCGAGCAGGTCCGAGAACAGCTGCTGGCACACCGTGGGATCGACCGGGGCAGCTGCCGGCTTCACCGTGATGTCGGCCTTCACCTGCCAGCCCTGCGGGACATCCTTGGCGAGCCCGGTCCGGATCTGGGCGGCGGCGGCGTCATAGAGCGCGTCGCCGGAGATCTTGATGTCGCGGTCGGACACCACCAGCGTGCCGGTCGACAGCCGGGACAAGGCGCCCAGCGCCGGCACCACCGCATTCACGAAGTTGGTGGGCGCACCGATGCTGTTCTTGAGATTGTCCACGACCTTCTCGCTGAAGAATTTTCGCGATGAAGAGCCGACGACGACGGCGTGGATGTTCTCGTCGGGAACGTTGCCGGCGAGCGTCACGGTGACCGCGACGGGGTCCTTGTAGGCCTGGAAGATGTAGGGCGGCGCCTTGACGTCGTTGCTGGCGACCTTGAAGCCGTCCGGCAGCTTGCCGAGCGCGGCTGCGATCGCCTCGCGGCCGCCGAGCTCGCGGGCCATGCCGGACAATGCGACCTCGCCATCGGAGATCGTGAACTTGCCGTCCTTCAGCCTGCCGATCTGGCCGATCAGCAGCAGCGCCGCATCCTCGAAGCGCGTTGGCGCGCCGCGCGCCAGGCCCATCTGGTCCGCGACCTCCACGCCTGGCAGCGCCGCCCGCGTCGCGTCCATCAGCCTGCCCTTCAAGGCGGGCAACGGCGCATTGCCGCCCAGCGTCACCCGGACGACGTCGCGTTCGGCCGACCAGACGAAGGGCTTGGCCTCGGGGACCAGCCGCGTCTCGTCGTTGACGAGCCGCACGCCGGCCACGCCGTCCACCGCAGCGACCGCATCGCGGCGTCCAGCCTCGGAAAAAGCATTGGCGCGCAGCGAGACATCGCGGCCATCCACCGTGATGCTCGTCCTGTCGAGCACGGCCCCCTTCAGGACGGCCGAACTGCGGCCGGCGAGATCATTCTCCAGGGGAACGGTGCTGGTCCAGGCCGCGAGGCCCCAAAGCACGATCAGCGGGAGGACGCCAGGCCACCATTTCCCGCTCCACCTGAAAAGTCCACGCATTCGTCATCCGTCGCATCGAGGAAGCAGAGAGAAAACAAACCCTTGCATGCCTGTCAAACCGGAAATGAGGCGCGCCGCACGGTACGTTGCGACCGCAGGCTAAGGCTTTCTTCAATCATTCGTCGGTAACCTTGTCCCGACACTCACCGGGCCGCATATTTCAGATGAGGCGATTTCGCAAAACCTTTATCCGTGCCGGCCTGGAAGCGCTGTATCTGAGCGGCGCGCATGTCTGGCTGCGCCCGATCTTCTCGGGCGTGGGAGCGATCTATACGCTGCATCATGTGCGGCCGCACCACGACGCCGATTTTCAACCCAATTGTCACCTCGAGGTCACGCCGGATTTCCTGCGCGAAATGTTGTCGCACCTGCGCGACCACGACATCGAGATCATCACCCTCGACGAGTTGCACAGCCGGCTGGAGGCGAAGGACTTCTCGCGCCGCTTCGCCTGCTTCACCTTCGACGACGGCTATCGCGACAATCGCGACTTCGCGCTGCCTGTGATGCGCGAGTTCGATGCGCCGTTCACCATCTATGTGACGAGCGATTTCGCATCGGGACTGGGCCGGCTCTGGTGGGTGACGCTGGAGCGGCTGGTCGCGAAGGCGCAAACGATCGACATCGAGATCGGCGGGCTGTCGCTGCAGCTCGATGCATCGACGCCGGCAGCCAAATGCGTGACGTTCCAGCGCCTGCACGATTGGCTGCGCGCACTGCCGGGCGAGCACGACGTGCGGCGTGAGATCAGCGCGCTGTGCGCGCGCTACGACGTCGACGAGGCTTCGATCTGCCGCGAGCTCTGCCTGTCCTGGGACGAGCTCCGGGCGCTGTCGACTGAGCCATTGATCTCGATCGGCGCGCATTCGATCAGTCACTGCAATCTCGCCAAGCAGACCGAGGAGACGGCGCGCATCGAGATCGCCGACAGCCGTGCTCGGATCGAGAACGAGTTGCAGCGGCCGGTGCTACACATGGCCTATCCCTACGGCGACCGCGCCGCCGCCTCCCAGCGCGAATTCGTGCTGGCGGCCGCGAGCGGCTACAAGACCGCCGTCACCACCCGCCCCGGCATGATCTTCGCCGAGAGCGCCGATCATCTCACGGCCCTGTCGCGTGTCTCGCTGAACGGCCACTACCAGGACGCCCGCGTGCTGCCGGTGCTGACCTCGGGCGCGGCCACCGCGATGTGGAACGGCTTCCGCCGCATCGACGCGGCATAGCCCCGCCATAACGTTCCCCCGATTGAATTGCGGCGAATTCGTGCGACGGCGTCTCACTTGACGTGCTGGCGCGTCCCGCTCACAAGCACGCATGACATAAGAAAAGGGAGGCTTCATGCTCAGGAACTTGTTCTCACTCGAAGGACGCATCGCGCTCGTCACCGGCGGCTCGCGCGGCATCGGCAAGATGATCGCATCCGGCCTGCTCGCGCATGGCGCGGCGAGGGTCTACATCACCGCGCGCAAGGCCGGGCCCTGCGAGGCGACCGCCAAGGCACTGACGACGGAATATGGCGGCGAATGCGTCGCGCTGCCGATCGACATTTCGACGATGGCCGGCATCGAGACGCTCGCGGGCGAGATCAAGAAGCGCGAGCCCAAGCTCGACATCCTCGTCAACAATGCCGGCGCGGCGTGGGGCGCCGACTTCGACGAATTCCCGGAGAGCGGCTGGGACAAGGTGATGAACCTCAACCTCAAGACGCCGTTCTTCCTGACCAAGGCGCTCGCAGCTCCCTTGCGTGCGGCGGCCAGCGCCGAACGGCCCGCAAAGGTCATCAACATCGCCTCGATCGACGGCATCTTCGTCAACCCGCTCGAGACCTATTCCTATGCGGCGAGCAAGTCCGGCCTGATCCATCTGACGCGGCGCATGGCGGCCAAGCTGATCAAGGACCACATCGTAGTGACCGCGATCGCGCCGGGACCGTTCAAGTCCGACATGAACAAGGCAGCACGCGACAACGCCGACGAGGTCGCCTCGCGCGTGCCCGCCGGGCGCATCGGCACCGACGAGGACATGGCGGGCACAGCGATCTTCCTCGCCTCGCGCGCGGGCGACTACGTGGTGGGGAATACGATCGCGGTCGATGGCGGTATCGTCTACGCAAATCCGGGCATTCCGGGCGCGGGCTGGGATAGCTGAGAAGGGCGAATAGCGAATAGCGAATAGCGAATAGCGAATAGCGAATAGCGAATAGGCTACTTCCCCTATTCGCTACTCGCAACTCGCAATTCGCCTCTCATCAAGTCTCGATCTTCACGTACTCGAAGTCACCCGGCTTGTTGTCGATGCCGACCTTCGGGGGCGCGATCCACGACGCGTACTCGCCGATCTCGGTGACCGGCTTCATCAGTGAGGAGATGTAGGCGCCGTCATCGGTCGAGGGCAGCCAGTCGCTCTTGCGCTTTTGCCAGGTCCCCTCGTCGATCAGGATGCCGTCGGGTGTCGCATGGACGTCCTTGAACTCGCCGATGGCGCGGTGGAAGGCGGTATGCGGCAGCTTGAGCTGGAAGTCGTAGCCCGCCGTGCTGATGATCTTGTTCCAGCGCAACAGGCCCTTGACGCAGTCCTGCGAGTAGTCGTCGCGCAGGCGCATGTTGAGCGCGGTCAGCGCCGGCTCGTCGACCCGCTTGATCTCGCCGTCGACCAGCTTGAGCACCGGATAGGTCGCGTTCTTGAGCTGGTGATCGTCCTGGATCTGGGTCTCGTGATAGCGGCCCTTGATGCCGGCATTGAAGGCGTTCGCAGCGTTGGTCGAGACCTCCGAGCCGAACAGATCGAGCGATAGCGTGTAGTGCAGGTTCAGCTTCTTCTGGATGGTCGGCAGATCGATGACGCCGAGCGCGCGGACCTTGGCGATGTCGGTGGGATCATCGATCCCGGCGGCCCGCATCGCCTCGACGGTGCGCTGGATGACGCGGCCGACGCCGGTCTCGCCGACGAACATGTGGTGCGCCTCTTCGGTCAGCATGAAGCGGCAGGTGCGCGACAGCGGGTCGAAGCCGGACTGCGCGAGCGAGTGCAGCTGCATCTTGCCGTCGCGGTCGGTGAAGTAGGTGAACATGAAGAACGACAGCCAGTCCGGCGTCTTCTCGTTGAAGGCGCCGAGCATGCGTGGGGAATCCGCGTCGCCCGACCGGCGGCGCAGCAGCTCGTCGGCCTCCTCACGGCCGTCACGGCCGAAATATTTCTGCAGCAGATAGACCATCGCCCAGAGGTGGCGACCCTCCTCGACGTTGACCTGGAACAGGTTGCGCATGTCGTAGAGCGACGGCGCGGTCTTGCCGAGATGGCGCTGCTGCTCGACCGAGGCCGGCTCGGTGTCGCCCTGGATCACGATCAGGCGGCGCATCAGCGCGCGGTATTCGCCGGGGACCTCCTGCCAGGCCGGCTCGCCATAATGCTCGCCGAACGGGATCTTGCGATCCTCTTCCTGCGGAGCAAGGAGAATGCCCCAGCGATAGTCCGGCATCTTGACGTAGTCGAACTTGGCCCAGCCGCGCGGATCGACCGAATAGGCCGTGCGCAGATAAACCAGCGACTGCTGGAAGCCCTCGGGGCCCATGTCATTCCACCAGTCGACATAGCCGGGATGCCAGCCCTCCAGCGCCTTGAGGACCTGACGGTCCTCGGCGAGATTCACGTTGTTCGGAATCTTGGTCGAGTAATCGACGTTCATGATGTTCATGTTCATGGAGACCTCCCGGGGGCTTTGATCTGTTGGAGGCGAGTAGCGAATGGCGAGTAGCGAATAGGGGTTCCAGACATCCTTCCCTATTCGCTATTCGCCACTCCCCGTTCGCTCCCCTTACACTCGCGTCATGTCGTAGTTCGGCCGCTCGCCGGTGCCGTAGCGCCGGAGCGCGCCCTCCTCGCCGACCGCGTTGGGCCGCTGGAAGATCCAGTTCTGCCAGGCGGTGAGGCGGGCGAAGATCTTCGATTCCATCGTCTCGGGGCCGGCGAAGCGCAGATTGGCTTCGAGTCCGGTGAGGCTGTCCGGCGAGAAGCTGGCGCGCTCCTCGAGGAAGACGCGGATCTCGTCCTCCCAGTCGATGTCGTCGAGCGCGAAGGTGACGAGGCCGAGCTCCTCGGCCTCGTCGGCCTCGAGCGGCTTGCCAGTCTGCGCGCGGACACGCTCGAGATCGTTGGGATCAGCGAGGAAGCGCGACTCCAGCCGCGTCAGGCCGTGACTCATCGGATAGGGGCCGAAATTCATCGCCGACAATTCGATCGCCGGCGCCGGACGGTTGTCGCCCTGGATGGTGCCGATCAGCATGTAGGAGCGGTCGGAGGCGAACACGAGCTCGGCGAGTGTGCCGGCGAAGCAGGAGCCGGGCTCGACCAAGGTCACCAGCGTCCGCGACGTGACGTCGATGCGCTTCAGCACGCGCTTCCAATAGTGACGGATCTCGTTGACCAGCCAATGCGCCTTGTTGGCCTCCAGGAAGGCGTCATGGGCCAGCACCTGGGCGCGCTCGCCATGCGACTTGAACACCAGCATGGCGATGCCGAGCTCGTTGATGCGCAGATGCAGGATGGCATCATCCAGCTCGCGCGCAACCTGCAGCGGCCAGAACGATGCGCCCTGCGCGATCATGCCGTCGATGTCGGCGGGCGGCGCGGCTTCGGGGGCCGAGATCGTGATCGTGGCGATGCGGGCGGCGCGATCGATGTCGACGTTGACGAAGCCGTAGCGTACGCTTGACGCATCGATCACGCGCTTGAGCGGCGTGAGCGCAACGCCCTTGCCGCTGCCGTTGCGCTTGGAGGCGGCCGCGAACTCCTTGGCGCGCTCGGCCACCTTGGCATCGACCTTGGAGTTCGGCGCGATCTCATCGACCAGCCGCCACTGCACGGCGCGCTTGCCCTTGACCCCCTCTTCCGTCGTGCAGAACGCATCGGCGCGATCGCGGCGCACCTTGCGCTTGTCGACGACGCGCGTCAGGCCGCCGGTGCCCGGCAGCACGGCGAGCAGCGGAACCTCCGGCAGCGACACCGAGGACGATCCGTCATCGGCGAGGATGATGTGGTCGGTGGCGAGCGCGAGCTCATAGCCACCGCCGGCCGCTGTGCCGTTCACCACGGTAATGAAGCGCTGGCCGGAATTCTCGCTGGAATCCTCGAAGCCGTTGCGGGTCTCGTTGGTGAACTTGCAGAAGTTCACCTTGTGGGCATGGGTGGCGCCCGCGAGCATGCGGATGTTGGCGCCGGCGCAGAACACACGCGGCTTGGCCGAGCGCAGCACGACCACCTTCACCTCGGGGTGTTCGAAGCGCAGCCGCTGCACGGCGTCCGCCAGCTCGATGTCGACACCTAGATCATAGGAATTGAGCTTGAGCTGGTAGCCCTCGAACAGGCCACCATTCTCGTCGACGTCCATGGCGAGCGTCGCCACCTCGCCGTCGATCGAGAGCTTCCAATGTTTGTAGCGGGAGGGATCGGTCTGAAAATCGATGAACGTCTTGCCTCCCGCGAGCACGCGGTCTTCCCCGGCCATGAGTCACCCTTCGTTGGAGTGCTTATCGTTGAGATGCACAATAATTCATGTTTTGACCGACGTCTACGACAAAAAGCCGAAACATGCACTTTGTTTCATGTTCGTGATGCCGGGGCCGGCAAGGTCGCGGCCGCGAACTCGGCGATGACCCGCAAGGTGGCGTCAGGCGACTCGCGATGCGGGGAATGGCCGGTCTTGGGAAGCATCGTCACCTCGACCGGGCAGTAGCACTCCTCCTGGATGATCTCGACCTGGCGGATGGTACCGTACTGGTCGTCGATGCCCTGGATCACCGCGACGGGGACGCGGATGTAGGCGAGGTCGCCGGTGATGTCCCAGGCCCGGAATGCCGGATCGAGCCAGGCGCCGTTCCAGCCATGGAACGCGTTGTCGACGTCCTTGTGCCAGCGTCCGAGCTTGGCGCGCAGCTCCGTGGTTTCGTAAATGGTCTTGATAGCGGCGATCGACGCGACCGAGACGTCCTCGACGATCACGTGCGGGGCGATCAGCACGACACCGTCGAGGCGATGATCGGCGCGGCCGCCGGCGTAGATCGCCGCGATCGAGGCGCCATCGGAATGGCCGACGAGGAGACCGCGCTGGAAGCCGATCGCATCAAGTAGCTTCGGCAGCACATCGCGGGCCTCGCGTTGCATGTAGTCGAGCGGCCGCGGCAGCGTCACCGGGCTTGAGGCGCCGTAGCCGGCGCGCGAATAGGCAAACACGGAGGCGCCGGTGGCTTGTTGGAGCTTGTCGGGAAAATCGCCCCACAGGCCGACCGAGCCGAGGCCCTCATGCAGCAGCACGATGCATGGCGCGTCGGATGGCTGCGGACCGATCAAGCGATATTCGAGTTGAGCGGTGTCGATGGTGAGGAAGCCTGATGCAGCTAGCGCCATCGCGACCGCTCCGTCTGCACGTGATGTAAAATGCTCCCGCAGCTCGCTCCCTCGTTCCCTCCCCCCTTGTGGGGGAGGGCTAGGGAGGGGGGTAAGCCACACGCACCGGCGCGCGTGGTACCCCCCTCTCCACCTCTCCCCCACAAGGGGGGAGAGAGCCGAGCGGAGTTCGCGGCGATGAGTTGCGTCACCATGCACATATCCCGGCCCCGTCATTCCGGACGGCGCAGCGAAGCTGGGCCGATCCGGAATCTTGAGATTGTCTGTCGCTTGATCTCACCCACGTCGAGCTTCCGGGTTCGCGACTGCGGCGCGCGCGGGAATGACAGCCAATGACAGCTAATGTGCCCCCTCGCGCAGCTTGAAGCGCTGGATCTTGCCGGTCGCGGTTTTCGGCAGGCTGTCCACCACCTCGATCCAGCGCGGATATTTCCACGGGCCGATCTTCTGCTTGACGTGTTCCTTCAGTGCCTCGTGCAGGGTCGAGCGATCGACGCTCGGGCGCAGCACGACATAGGCCTTGGGCTTCAACAGGCCTTCCGGATCGGCTTCCGGCACCACGGCCGCTTCGAGCACGGAGGGATGCGTGATCAGGGCGCTCTCGACCTCGAACGGCGACACCCAGATGCCGGAGACCTTGAACATGTCGTCGGAGCGGCCGCAGAAGGTGTAGCGCCCATCGGCGTCGCGGACATATTTGTCGCCGGTGCGCGTCCAATAGCCCTCGAAGGTCGAGCGGGTCTTGTGGCGCTGATTCCAGTAGCCCTCACCGGCGGACGGTGCATGCACCAGCATCTCGCCGACCTCGCCGTCCGGCACGTCCTGGCCGGCCTCATTGACAAGACGAACCTGATAGCCCGGCACAGGGCGCCCCGATGAGCCGTATTTGATGTCCCCGGGCGCGTTGGACAGGAAGATATGCAGCAGCTCGGTCGAGCCGACGCCATCGAGAATGTCGACGCCGAACCGCGCCTTCCAGGCATTGCCGACCGATTCCGGCAGCGCCTCCCCGGCCGAGGTGCAGATGCGCAGAGCGCTGCCGGCCTTCTCATGGCGCAGCGACTCATCGTGCAGCATCGCGGCGAACAAGGTCGGCACGCCGTAGAAGATGGTCGGATTGTAGCGGTTGAGGAGCTTGAACATCAGCGCCGGCGTCGGGCGCTCGGAGTTGAGGATCGTGGTTGCGCCGACCGACAGCGGGAAGGTCAGCGCATTGCCGAGGCCATAGGCGAAGAACAGCTTTGCGGCTGACAGACAGACATCGCTCTCGCGGATGCCGAGCACTTGGCTGGCATAGGTCTCGGCCGTCGCGGCGAGATTGCCGTGCAGATGGCGCACGCCCTTGGGCATGCCGGTCGAACCGGATGAATACAGCCAGAACGCAGGCTCATCCTCGTGGGTCGCGACCGTGTCGAACTGATCGCTCTCGCGCGCGAGCTCCTCGGTGAGCAGCTTGTGGCCGAAGGCATTGGCGCCGGACACGACGACGCAATCGAGATCCGGCATCCGGCCGACAATGTCCTTCACGACCGGATACAGCGCCTCGGACACGAACAGCACGCGGGCGCGGCAGTCCGCGAGCACATAGGCGTATTGCTCCGAGGTCAGCAGCGTGTTGAGCGGCACCGGGACGACGCCCGCGCGCATCGCGCCGAGAAACACCGCGGGGAAATCCACCGTGTCGAGCATGATCATCGCCACGCGCTCCTCGCGGCGGACGCCAAGGCGGCGCAGCATGTTGGCGACGCGGCAGGTCTGCTGTTGCAGACCGCGATAGGTCAGCTCCGAGACCGTGTCCGTGTAGGCGAGCTTGTCGCCGCGCCCCGCCTCGACATTGCGGTCAAGCAACCACGATACCGCATTGTACGACTTCACGGCATTCTCCCCGGATTTTTGAATTATAATTCATACAAGGCCACCAACATCGCTTGCTGTCAATCCTCCTCGGCATTATGTTTCCTGGTCAAAAGAGTACCTCAGGGATATGACGCCACACAGCGATGCCCCGCGCGACGACGGCCAGTCCGCGGCCGAGACCGATTTCCTCGACCAGCTGGGCCAGCGGGTGCGGCGGATGCGCGGGCTCGCCGGCATGTCGCGCAAGGTGCTGGCCGAGGTCTCCGGGATTTCCGAGCGCTACATCGCCCAGCTCGAAAGCGGCAAGGGCAATGTCTCGATCGTGCTGCTGCGCCGGATCGCCAATGCGATCAACGCGCCGCTCGACGACATCATCCCCGGCGGCGAGCCATCGCCGGACTGGCCGGTCATTCGCGATCTCCTGAAGAAGGCGACCCCGAGCCAGATCGCGGAGGTCAAGGAGCTGCTTGCCGGCAGCGCATCGGCGCCATTGCGGCGTTCGTTCTCAGGCATTGCGCTGATCGGCCTGCGCGGCGCCGGCAAGTCGACGCTGGGCAAGATGCTGGCGGAGCGGATCGGCTGGAGCTTCGTCGAGCTGAACAAGGAGATCGAGCGGCAGAACGGGCTTTCGGTTGCCGAGATCATCGCGCTCTACGGCCAGGAAGGCTTTCGCCGGATGGAGCAGGCCGCCCTGGTGCAACTGCTCGCGCGCAAGGAGCCGATGGTGCTGGCGACCGGCGGCGGCATCGTCTCCGAGCCGGTCACCTTCGACCTGATCCTGACCTCGTTCTACACGATCTGGCTCAAGGCCGAGCCGGAGGAGCACATGGGGCGTGTGCGCAAACAAGGTGACCTGCGGCCGATGGCCGACGACCGCTCGGCGATGGCCGAGCTGCGCAACATCCTGGCGAGCCGCGAGCCGCTGTACGCAAGGGCCAATGCGGTGGTCGATACGGCGGGGCTGTCGGTCGAGGCGGCCGCTGTGCGGCTGAGCGATGCCGTGCAGCCGGTGCTGACGGGCGACGCCCGGATGTTCGCGCGGGCGTGAGACGTCCTGCGACTTCGATCGCGCCGCAAGCGTCCGGTACGCATTAACCACCACCCACATTTCAATACCGGCGAGACTCGCCACACACCCTCCGATTGCTTAATCAATCGTTAAGTCACTGGAGGACGCGGGATGCAAAATCGTCGTCGTGAAGCTCGCCAGCGCGTCTACTATGGCGGCGTGCTGACCTTCAATTCAGGCTGCTCGACGCTGGCCTGCGTCGTGCGCAATTTCAACCACCGCGGCGTCAAGGTCGAGTTCGAGGGCAGCGTGCTGCTGCCGGACCGCGTCGAGATCAGCATCGAACGGCGCGGATGGTCACGACCGGCGCAGATGGTGTGGCGCGACGGCGCGGGCGCCGGCCTCGCCTTCCATCACGACGATGGCGAGGTGATCGATCTCGAAACGGCGCGCGCCTTGCGCCTGAAGGAGCGCGCCAACAGGCAGCTCAAATCGCGCCTCGAGCAATTGCTCTCGGGGCACTGAGCAAATGTCCGAATCCTCGCAAGAGCACGACGACTGGCTGATCGCCTCCGATGCGCCGCCGCCGGTCGCGGCGCGCACCGCCGAGCGCCCGCGATCGCACTGGCTCCGGCGCGTCACGCTGCTGCTCGCCGCTCAATATGTCATCGTGCTGGTGATCGGCGTCGCGGCGGCCTCGACCGTGCGCGCATTCGTGCTGCCGGAAGTCACCGGTCGCTTCGAGGCGCTTGCAGCGGTGCTCAAGCGAACGCCGCTGCCTTGAGTTCTGACCTGGTCACTCGATCTCCCGCAGCTCCGCATAGGTCAGCGGCAACAGGCCGGCGCCGTCGAAATAGATGAAGCGGAGGCGGCGGCGGCGTGAGATGAAATTCGACGGCAGCGGATCGTAGCGGAAGGTGCCGCCGCCGAGATGCGGCGTCAGGCTGCCGACATCGGTCAGCGCGTCGATCTCCACCCGCAGCAGCTTGAGGCTGGCGCCATCGCGCAGGATCTCGAACGGGATGCGCGCCAGCCGCAGGAAGCTGGTCGGATCGGGGGCGGCGATGAAGCCGTCGACGAAGGCGGCCTCGACCTTGTCGAGGTCGGGCTCGGTCACCGCGACCGGCTTGGCGCCCTCCGGCTGGTGCGGCGTCTGCCACTGCACCGGTGCGCGCCCGTGCGCATGGTTGTGCCCGGGGCCGTGCGGCGGATGGTCATGATGATGGTCGTGATCATGCGCGTGGTGATCATGGCCGTGATGGTGGTGATGATGTCGCATCGCGGGCCTCAATAGCTGACCGGCTTGTTGATGATGTGCTTGTGGCTGCCGAGCTTGCCATGGGCGACCATCGAGCCGAGCGCCTCGACCACGACGCGGACGCCGATCAGCGCAGTGATGTCCGAGGTGTCATAGGGCGGCGAGACCTCGACCACTTCGAGCCCGCACAGCCCCTCGGCGGCGACGAGGCCGAGCAGCTTGAGCGCCTCGCGCGGCAGGAAGCCGCCGGGCTCGGGCCAACCGGTGCCGGGCACGAAGCCGCAGTCGATGGAGTCGACGTCGAACGAGATGTAGACCGCGTCGGCATCCTTCCAGGCCAGCTCGAGCGCGATCTCCGCCGTCTTCTCCAGGCCGATCTTCTCGATGTCCGCGATGGTGAGGACGTTGGTGTTGCGCTTGCGCGCGACCTCGACACCCTCGCGCGGCACCTGCCAGCCGCCGATGCCGAGCTGCACCAGGTTGGTCGGCGACACGTTCGGCAAATTGGTCGCCCAGTACCAGGGCGTGGTGTGCATGCGCTCGTCGAGATCCTTCTCCTGGATGTCGATGTGGCGGTCGAAATGAATGATGCCGATGCGCTTGTCGGTACACTGCGCGATACCGCGCACGCAGGGGAAGCCGATCGAATGGTCGCCGCCGAGCATGATCGGCAGCGCTCCGGACGAGAACACATGCGCGACGCCGCGGCTGATCTGGTCGAAGCTCTTTTCGAGGTTGGCGGGAATGGTGAAGACGTCGCCGGCATCGCACAGGGTCATCTGCTCGCGCAGGTCGACCCCGAGCTCGTAATTGTAGGGCGTGTAGAGCGCGGAGATGCGGCGGATGCCCTGCGGCCCGAAGCGGGTGCCGGGGCGATAGGTGGTGCCGGAATCGAAGGGAATGCCGATCACGGCAGCGTCGTATTTGGCGACGTCACGGACGTTCTCGACATAGGGCGCCTTCATGAAGGTGTTGATCCCGGCGAAATGCGGCAGCTCGCCGCGCGCAAAGGTCGGGATCTCGCGATCGGTCAGGCTGTCGGCGCCGGGCAGGCCCATGTCGAGCGCCCATTGCCGCTCCTTGCGCCAGCCGTTGCTTGGCAATTTGCCCTCGGCCTCCAGCGCCTGCCAGCCTTGGGTGGCCATCTTGTCGAAGTCCGGATGGTGGCGGCGCATGCTCTGGCGCTGCGGCTGCAAGCCGGCACGGCGTGACCTGCGCATGGATGGGAATGACATGAAGACTCTCCTTCGTTTCTTTCGACATTTCTTGAACTGACTATTGCGCCGCCTGCACGCTGGCGCGGATGAAACCGAGCACGGGCACGGCGCTGTCGCGGGTGAGATCGAGGTCGTAAGTGATGCGCGCGCCGAACCGCTCCGGCGCCTGCGGATCCTTGCGCGGCCGGTCGAGTGCGATCAGCCGCGTGGCGAGGCCGAACGCCTCCTTGATGTCGTGGGTGACCATCACGATGGTCATGTTGTGCTCGCGCCACAGCGGCTTGATCAGCGCATGCATCTGGGCGCGGGTGCCGGGATCGAGCGCGCCGAAGGGCTCATCGAGCAGCAGCACGCGCGGCTGCTTCGCCAGTGCCTGCGCGATCGCCAGGCGCTGCTGCATGCCGCCGGACAACGCGCTTGGATATTTGTCGCGATGCTCGGCCAGGCCGACGGCCTCGATCAGCGCGAGGCTCTTCTCCATCGCCTCCTTGCGCGCCGACCCGAACAGCCGCGCCGTGAACGGGCTCGCCGCGAGCTCATAGCCGAGCAGCACGTTGCCGAGCACGGTCAGATGCGGAAACACCGAGTAGCGCTGGAACACGATGCCGCGGTCCGGCCCCGGCTCGGCCGGGAAAGGCTGGCCGTCGAGCAGCACGGCGCCTTGCGTCGGCTTCTCCTGGCCGAGGATCAGACGCAGAAAGGTGCTCTTGCCCGCGCCGGAGGGGCCTACGATCGACAGGAAGGTGCCGGAGGCGATCTCGAGGTTGATGCGTTCGAGCACGACCTGGTTGCCGTACTCGACCCAGACGTTGCGGAACGACAGCGTGCTCATCAGCGCGCTCCGCCGTCATATGCCCAGGGGAACGCGCGCCGGCCGATCCACACCAAGGCCAGGTCGAACAGATAGGCGAGCAGCGTGATCCAGACGACATAGGGCAAGATCACGTCCATCGACAGATAGCGCCTGACCAGGAAAATGCGGTAGCCGAGCCCGACGTCGGAGGCGATGGCCTCCGCCGAGATCAGGAACAGGAACGCCGGGCCGATCATCAGCCGCAGGCACTTGATCAGGCGCGGCATGATCTGCGGCAACACGACACGGATCGCGACCTGCCAGGTCGAGCCGCCGAGCGTTTGCGCCTTGATCAGCTGCTCGCGCGGCATGGCCTGCACCTCGAGTGAGAGATCGCGCACCAGCGTCGGCGTGACGCCGATGACGATCAGCACCACCTTGGACAATTCGCCGAGCCCGAACACGATGAACAGAACCGGCAGCACCGCCATCGGCGGGATCATCGACAGCACCGCGACCAGCGTGCCGAAGCCGGCGCCGGCCACCGGCAGCAATCCGATGGCGAGTCCGAGCACGAGCCCGATCACCGCCGCGATGCCGAGCCCGAGCGCGAGGCGCTGCAGGCTCGCCGCCGTGTCGGACCACAGCACGTAGTCGCCGGAGCGGCGATCAGGCTCGGTCGCGAGCCGCTTGGAGGTCGCGACCATCTCGGAGACCGGCGGCAGCAGCTTGTCGTCGGGATTGTCCGCGCGCCGCTGCGCCGATCCGACCACGTAGATCAGCGCGATCAGCAGGAACGGCAACAGAGCCAGCAACAGCCGGCTGCCCCGGTTCGGAACGACGTTCATGGCACGCGGCATCGACAGACTCCGTCATTCCTCATTGAAAGGAGGCGCGCCAGCGCCGTCTCGAACCATGAGGCCCCGATCCGGACGTCATTCTTCGAGACGCTTGCGCTCGCGCAAGCTCCTCAGGATGAGGGGAGACACTGGTTGCCCGGCGGGAACACGGTCAGAGCTTCCCTTCGGCCGCCATCTTCATGAAGGTCGGATCGAAGCGCAGCTTCACGTTGCTGGCCGAGCCCAGCGCCTTCGTTGGCGTGGAGATGCCGACCGCGTCCTTCGACTTCACCTTCTCGCCAAGCAGATTGTGATCGAAGCAGAAGGTGCGCACGAGATCCATGATCTTCGGCAGCTCCGGTCCGGTCATGAAGGCGAGCGCGTCCTTCGGCTCATAGTACATGAACGTGGTCTTGAGCTGGGTCTCGAAACCGGCGAGATCGGTGCCCGACAGCTTGGCCATCGCCTCGCGCGCGGCCTTGCCCTTCTCGCTCTGGTCCTTCATCAGCGCGATGGTCTCGTACCAGATGCCGGTCAGCGCCTTGCCGAGCTCGGGATTATCCTTGAGCGTCGCACTGTTCACGACCAGGAGATCCTCGATCTCGCCGGGGATCTTGCTGGAGTCGAACACCAGCGTCGCGCCCGGCTCGGCCTTCACCTCCAGGAGTTGCGGATTCCAGGTCACGACCGCGGTGGTGTCGGGCGACTTCGCAGCGGCGACGATGTCGGCGTCGGAGGTGTTGACGGTCTTGATGTTCTTCTCGGACAGCTTCACGGTCTCGAGGCCGCGCGCCAGCAGATAGTGCGACACCGAGAGCTCGACGAGGTTGACCTTCTGGCCCTTGATGTCGGCCATGGTCTTGCCCTTCTTCAGCACCACGCCGTCATTGCCGTTGGAATAGTCGCCCATGATGATGGCCGACGTGTCGACGCCGCCGGCAGCGGGGATGGTCAGCGCATCCATGTTGGTGACGGTGACGCCGTCGAACTTGCCGGCGGTGTACTGGTTGATCGACTCGACGTAGTCGTTGATCTGCGTGATCTTGATCGAGATGCCGTATTTGTCGGCCCATTTCTTGACGATGCCGGACTCGGCCGCATAGGGCCACGGCATCCAGCCGACATAGATCGTCCAGGCGATATTGAATTCCTTCTTCTTCTCAGCTGACGCTGGCGACAGCGATGCGGTCGCCAGCGTCGATGCAGCGAGCAGTGCAACAAACAGATTTCGCGCTTTTCCCATGTCCAGTCCCTCATCGGTTTTCTGACCGCGGACTGGCATGAAGAACCTCGTGCCTGCCAAGCGCGGCCACTGAGGTCTCCCGGGTTTTTATCCCGCCGTGCACCAGGGCTCTCCCCTGGCGGCTGCTCTCGGACCAGCATTCTCGATGGAGAACCGGAACCCTAGCTGCCAACTCTGAGCAACGAGAGGAGCAATCCGCGTGCCAGGGAAAAATGCTTGCGATTCAACGGAACCGGCGGCACGCTGTGCTCAAAAATTCGGCACTCAGAATTCTTCTTGGGCGAGGTGGCGCGTCAGCCGACGCCGGTCATGCAACGACAGCATGAACCGTCTGGTGCACGGGGGCGACATCATCAGGCAGGCACGTCAGTCGCAGTGACTTGGAGTCTCGTTGATATGATCAGGTCTTCCGGGATCGCATTGGCAACCATTCTGGCTCTCAGCCTCGCCGCCGATGCAGCCTTCGCGCAGAGCGCGCCCGCTCCCGATGCGCCGGCGCAACCTGCTCCCGCCGCGAGCCCCACCCCGACAGCCACTCCCGCACCAGCCGCCTCGACCGAAAAGCCCGGCGACGCCAAGCCGGCCAGCGAGGCGACCGCGCCGAAGAAGAAGCGGACGAGGACCAGCACGCGCAAGGAAGTCGAGGACTCCCTGCGCAGCGGCACCGTGCCGTCGCGCTATCGCAGCCGGGTGCCGAAGGAGTACCAGAAGTACATCCCGTTCCATCGCTGAGGTTTAGAGTGGCGGTGTCATTTTCACGATGATTCCGACGATCAGCATGAAGGCGAGACACAGCCCCGTCTCAAGGTCGGAATGAACAGACCAGAAGCCGCGCAGGCCGGCCACGGCTTTCTGTGGTGATTCGATTCGAATACGAGGTGCACGCATTTGTTCAACCTCTGATAAAAGGAAAAACAAGCTACTACCCTGGAAAAATAATCCCGTCCAAGCCGCGCCTCAATGCGAAAAATCAGCGCATGTCGGGGCAACTATCAAAATCTACGCCCCAACGCCCGACGCGATCTTGATTTGAGTCAATCCGCTTCCACGTCAGAATAGCCGGCAGCGCGCCGCCCTCAAATCCCCAGATAGCGGTGCTGCAGCTCCGGCTCGGCCATCAGTTGCTCCGACGTGCCGTGCCACACGGTGCGGCCACGCTCGATGATGTAGTGGCGGTCGCAGATGCGGGTCAGATGTCCGACATTCTTGTCGATCACCAGGATCGACTGCCCGCGCGATTTCAGCAGCGACAGGCAGTTCCAGATCTCCTCTCGGATCAACGGCGCCAGACCCTCGGTCGCCTCGTCGAGAATGAGGAGTTTCGGGTTGGTCATCAGGGCGCGGCCGATCGCCAGCATCTGCTGCTCGCCGCCGGAGAGCTGATTGCCCATGTTGCTGCCGCGCTCGGCCAGCCGCGGAAACAGCGCGTGGATCTTCTCGAGCGTCCAAGGATCGGCCGCGCCGAGCCGGTTGGTCGAGGCCGCCACGAGGTTTTCAGTGACCGTGAGGTTCGGGAAGATCTGCCGTCCCTCCGGCACCAGGCCGATGCCGAGTTGCGCGATCCTGTAGGATGGCAGCCGCCGCGTCTCCTGGCCGCTGAAGCGGATGGTCCCCGCGCGGGCCTGGGTGAGACCCATGATCGAGCGGATGGTGGTGGTCTTGCCCATGCCGTTGCGGCCCATCAGCGAGACCATCTCGCCGGGACGGATCGCCAACGACAGGCCGAACAAGACCTGGCTCAGGCCGTAACAGGTCTCGATGCCGTCGACCTCGAGCAGCATGGCGCTTGTCCCCAGATCAACCATGGCCGACCACCACATGCTGATCGCCGAGATAGGCGCGCTTGACCTCCTCGTTCTGCCGGATCTCGTCCGGCTTGCCCGAGGCGATGATGCGGCCATAGACGAGGACCGAGATGCGGTCGGCGAGCGCGAACACCGCCTCCATGTCGTGCTCGACCAGCACGATCGACACTTCCTTGCGCAGCTCGTTCAGCAACTTCACCATGCGCTGCGACTCGGTCACCCCCAGGCCGGCCATCGGCTCGTCGAGCAGCAGGAGCTGCGGCTTGGTCGCGAGCGCGACCGCGAGCTCCAGCTCGCGCTGCTCGCCATGGCTGAGCTTCGACACCAGCACGTCGGCGCGATGGCCGAGACCGACGCGCTCCAGCGCGGCGTGCGCGGCGGCGCGCAGCGGCTTGTCCTTGCGCGCGGCGGCGAAGAAACGGAACGAGTGCTTGCCGTCATGGGCTTGCGCCGCAAGCGCGACATTGTCGGCCGCGGTGAAGTCGGTCAGCAGCGAGGTGATCTGGAACGAACGCGCCAGCCCCAGCGCGCTGCGCTTATAGGCGGGGAAATGCGAGATGTCGCGGCCCCCTAAGAAAATGCGACCCGCATGCGGCGCCAGGTGGCCGGTGAGCTGGCTGATCAGCGTGGTCTTGCCGGCGCCGTTCGGCCCGATGATGGCGTGGATCTCGCCCTTGGCAACGTCGAGACAGACGTGATCAGTCGCGACGATGCCGCCGAACCGGCGCACGAGATTGTCGACGCGAAGCAGAGGTTCAGCCACGGTTCAACCTCCCGAGCATGCCCATGATGCCGCCGCGGCCGAACAGCACGATCAGGAGCAGCAGCGGCCCCATGATCAGCGCCCAATATTCGGTGATCTGCGACAGCACCTCTTCCAGCACCAGGAACACCACCGAGCCGACGACTGGCCCCATCAGGGTGCCCATGCCGCCGAGGATGACCATCACCATGAGGTCGCCGGAGCGGGTCCAGTACATCACGGCAGGGCTGACGAAATCGGTGTTGTTGGCGAGCAGCGCGCCGGACAGCCCGCACAGCATGCCGGCGATGACGAAGCAGGCCAGCTTGTAGCGCTTCGACGGGAAGCCGATCGCCTGCATGCGCTGCTCGTTGGAACGCAGGCCCTGCAGCACGAGACCAAAGCGCGAATTGACGATGCGCCAGACCAGCACGACGACGGCGAGCAGGCAGAACAGGCAGAGATAATAGAACTGCACGCGGTTGCCGAGATTGATGAGGCCACCGAAATCGCTACGCTTGTAGACGGTGAGCCCGTCATCCCCGCCGTAACGGGCGAGGCCGGACGCGACGTAGTAGGCCATCTGCGCAAAGGCCAGCGTGATCATGATGAAATAGACGCCGCGGGTACGCAAGGAGAGCGCGCCGATGACCAGCGCGTAGAGCGCCGAAACCGCGATGGCGACCGCGAACTGTGCATAACCGGAGCCGATGCCCTCCTGCGCCAGGATGCCGACGGCGTAGCCGCCGATGCCGAGATAGGCGGCATGGCCGAAGCTCATCATGCCGCCATAGCCCATGATCAGGTTGAGGCTGACGGCCGCCAGCGCCAGGATCACGATGCGGGTGAACAGCGTAAGGATGAAGATATTGCCGGAGAGGTTCGAATAGACCGGCAGCAGCACCAGGCCGGCCACGACAATGATGGCCACGATGGTCGAAACGTTGAGCGAGGATTTCATCTGCGGTTGGCCGGAAACAGACCTTCAGGCCGCGCCACCAGCACGATCGCCATCAGGAGATAGATCAGCATCGACGACATCGCCGGCGCCGCAGTGGAGGCCGCGGCCGAGTTCAGGACCTGGCGCAGCAGATTGGGCAGAAAGGCGCGGCCCATGGTATCGATCAGGCCGATCATGATCGCCGCGATGAAGGCGCCGCGGATCGAGCCGATGCCGCCGATCACGATCACCACGAAGGCGAGAATCAGGATGTTCTCGCCCATGCCGATCTGCACCGTGAGGATCGGCGCCTGCATGAGCCCGGCGAGGCCGGCGAGCGCGGCGCCGAGGCCGAACACCAACGTGTAGAGCAGCTTGATGTTGATGCCGAGCGCGCCGATCATCTCGCGGTTGGAGGCGCCTGCGCGGATCAGCATGCCGATCCGCGTCCTCATCACGCCGAGATAGAGCAGAAGCGCCACCAGCAACGCCACGACGATGATCGCAAGCCGATAGGCCGGATATTGGATGCCGGGCAGGATCGTGACCGGGAAGGCGAGCCAGGACGGCAGCGGCAGCGCCAGTCCCGCCGGGCCCCAGATCAGCCGGACGGCCTCGTTGAAGAACAGGATCAGGCCGAACGTCGCGAGCACGTGGTCGAGATGGTCGCGCCCATAGAGATGGCGTAGTGCCGTGAATTCGAGCACGATGCCGAGCAGAAGCGTGGCACCGAGCGCCATGACCGCGCCGAGCACGAAGCTGCCGGTCCAGGCCACGAAGGTCGCCGCGAAATAGGCGCCCATCATGTAGAGCGAGCCGTGGGCGAGGTTGACGAGGTCCATGATGCCGAACACCAGCGTCAGGCCGGCGGCCAGCAGGAACAGCAGCAGTCCGAACTGCAGCCCGTTCAGGAATTGTTCGACGACGAGAAGCATGCCCCTCACTTCACGCTCAAAAAGACGGCGGCAGAACCCGTTCCAGGCGCTGCCGCCATGTCCATCCCGATCTTAGGCCGGAGATGTTTTAAGCTTCAAGCAAATTCCAGGCCTGTTTCGTCCCCTGGCTCGGAATTCTTTCCGCTCACTTCATCGGGCACTTGTCGTGGAAGCGGTCCTGGTCGTTCTCGACGATGGTGGCGACCATCTTCAGCGACAGCTGGCCGTCGGCGTCCTTGACCACGTCCTGCAGGTAGAAGTTCTGGATCGGGATGTGGTTGTTGCCGAACTTGAAGGAGCCGCGCAGCGACTTGAAGTTGGCCTTCTCCATCTCGGCCTTCATCGCGTCCTTCTTGGACGTGTCGCCCTTGACCGCAACCACGGCGCTGTTGATCAGCTGCGCCGCATCATAGGCCTGGGCGCCGTAGTAGGTCGGACGCAGGCCGGTGTATTTCTTGCGGTAGTCAGCGACGAACTTCTTGTTCTGCTCGTTCGGCAGGTCGTTGACCCATTCCTGGGCGCCGGGCACGCCGATCGCATTGTCCTTCTGCAGCGGCAGCGACAATTCGTCGACGGTGAAGGCGGTGTAGAGCGGCATCTTCTCCTTGAGGCCGGCCTGCGAATATTGATTGAGGAATTGCACGCCGGCAGCGCCGGGATAGAACACGAAGATGGATTCGGCGCCCGAGGCGCGCGCCTTGGAGAGCTCGGCGGAAAAGTCGAGCTGGCTCGGCCACACCGTGTATTCCTCACCGACGACCTGGCCCTTGAAGGTGCTCTTCACGCCCGCCAGCATGTCCTTGCCGGCCGCATAGTTCGGGCCGATCAGAAACACCGACTTGACGCCCTTCTGGTTCATGTAGAGGCCCATCGCGGCGGGCGTCTGGTCGTTCTGCCAGGAGGTCGAGAACACGTAAGGCGAGCACAATTCACCGGCGAGCTGCGACGGGCCGGCATTGGCCGAGATCAGAAAGGTCTGGGAATCCACCGCGGTCTTCAGCGACGCCAGCAGCACGTTCGACCAGATGTAGCCGACGATGAAATCGACCTTGTCGGACTGCACCAGCTTCTCGGTCTTCTGCTTGCCGACGTCAGGCTTCTGCTGGTCGTCCTCGTAGATCACCTCGACCGGTTTGCCGTCGATCTTGCGGCCGAGATGGTCGAGCGCGAGCTCGAACGAATTTCGCATGTCGTTGCCGATCACGGCGGTCGGACCGCTGAACGTCGAGACGAAGCCGATCTTGATGGTGTCGCCGGCAAAGGCCGTGCTCGAAAACAGCAGTGCCGCGGCACCCGCCAGCCAGAACCTCTTCATGGTCTTCCCTCCCCTCAAGCAAATCGTTCTTATCGTTGTTTCGTCGCCGGCACGCAGCAGCACGACCAGCGGCGGCGTTTCGCCGCAGCATCCGTCGCGCGGTGCTCATCCTGCGGGTCATCGATCCATGCACCATAATTCCCGGAAATGGACAAAGGCAAGAACTATAGTGCCTGTTAAGGATACTGCAGCACAGCAGAACCGGCCGCGTCAGCCTGACACGGCCGGCTGCGATACTCTCGGTATCACTCGCAACGAGCGTCACTTCACCAGCGCGCAACCACCGTCCGCAATCGGCCGGAACGCCTGCTCGGCCGGAATCGTCGAGACCAGACGATAGTAGTCGTAAGGATATTTCGACTCCTCCGGCTTCTTGACCTCGAACAGATACATCGGGTGGATCACGCGGCCGTCGGCCCGGATCGTCACATCGCCGAACAGCTTGTCCTTGCCCTTCACCGTCTTCATCTGCGGCACGACGTCCTTGGCATCGTCACTGCCGGTGGCCGCAACCGCATTGAGATAGGCAAGCGTCGAGGCGTAGACGCCGGCCTGGTTGCCGCTCGGCATCTTGCCGTTCATGCCGGGGCGCGCCGCGAAGCGCCTGGCGAAGGCGCGGGTATCGTCGTCCATGTCCCAGTAGAAGGCTTCGAGCAGTTGCAGGCCCTGCGCCGCCTTCAAGCCCATGCCATGGATGTCATTGATGAACAGCAGGAACGCGACCAGCGACTGGCCGCCCTGCTGGATGCCGAACTCGGACGCCTGCTTGACCGCATTGATGGTGTCGCCGCCCGCATTCGCCAGCCCGATCACCTTGGCCTTCGAGCCCTGCGCCTGCAGCAGGAACGAGGCGAAGTCCGTCGTGCCGAGCGGATGCTTGGCCGAGCCGAGCACCTTGCCGCCGTGCTTCTCGATGTAGTTGGTGGCCTCCGCCTCGATGCCCTGGCCGAGCGCGTAGTTGACCGTGATGAAGTACCAGTCCTTGCCGCCGCGGCCCATCATCGCGGCTGCCGTGGTGTTGCCGGTCGCCCAGGCGTCGTTGACCCACTGAATGGTGTTGGGCGAGCACGCCTTGCCGGTAAGATCGGAGCTCGCGGTGGACGAGGCCAGGAACGTCATGCGGCTGTTGCGCAGCAGCTCGTTGACGGTGAGGCCGACCGCGGAGTTGGGCACGTCGACGACGGCGTCGACCTTGTCGACATCGAGCCATTTGCGCGTGATCGCCGAGCCGACATCGGCCTTGTTCTGGTGATCGGCATAGACGATCTCGACCTTGATGCCTTTACCGCCACCGTTGAAATCCTCCGCCGCCATGCGCGCGGCCTCGACCGAGCCCATGCCGTTGGTGTCCTGGAAGATGCCGGAAATATCGTTGAGCACGCCGACGCGTACGACATTGTCCGAGATCTCGCCGGCCCGCGCCGCGCCTGCAAGGCAGAATATTGCGACCAGCGCCAGCGCGCACGAATTCAGCTGCTTCATGATGTCCTTCCCCGTGTGTTGCTTGTTTGATTGTTGTCGTTGCGACTGGAGATCGTCTCCAGTTGCGAAATCAGCTCTGCCGATCCGGAATGCGCACCACCAGTCCGGCCAGCGCCGGCTGCACCTTGATCTGGCAGGACAGCCGGCTGTTCGGCCTTCGCTCGGCGGCGGTGCCGTCCAGCAGCGCATCCTCATCGTCGGACACGGGATCGAGCTTGCCGGTCCAGGCGTCGTCGACATAGACGTGGCAAGTGGCGCAGACAGCGTTGCCGGCGCATTCGGCGACGATGCCGTCGATGCCGTGGGTCAGCGCCGCCAGCATGACGCTGGCGCCGTCCTCGACCTCCACGCTTTCGCTGCGGTTGTCGGGATGAATGAAAGTGATCGTGGTCATGGGACAGCTCAGGCTGGAGTAAAGGTGACCGGCAGGCTCTCCAGCCCGCGCAGCGTGTTGTTGTAGCGGCGCTTCGGCTCGCCGCTCATCGTGATGCTCCCGACCTTGCGTGCGAGCGCCGTCAGCACCGCCTCGCCTTCGAGTCGCGCGACGAGCTGGCCGACGCACATGTGGATGCCCGAGCCGAAGCCGACATGGCCTGAGACTTTTCGGGTGACGTCGTAGGCGTCGGGCTGCTCCCAGCGGCGCGGGTCGCGATTGGCGCTACCTAAGAACATCAGCACCTTCTCGCCTTCGGGAATCGTGACGCCGCCGAGTTCGACGTCACGCGTGGTGGTGCGGAAGAAGGTCTGCACCGGGCTCTCGAAGCGGACGGCCTCCTCAAAGGCGTTGCGGGCGCGCGAGGGATCGGCGCGCAGTCGCGCCCATTGGTCGGGGAAGCGCGCGAGGCAATAGACGGCAGCACCGATGCCGTAGACGGTGGTGTCGAGCCCGGCCGACAGCAGCGAGCGCACCAGCAATGGCGCTTCGGCCGGCGTGATGTCGCCGCTATCGGTGAAGGCATGGATGCAGGAGCCGAAGCCGCCGGACGTGAGATTGTCGCGCTGGCACTGCTCCGTGACATAGGCCTGGTGCGGCGCCGAGCGCTCGATCGCCTGCTGGCGCAGCTCATTCGGCGGACCGAATGCGTTGAACACCAGGCTCGCATAGGGAATGAGATGCTCGCGCCCCTCCGGCTTCAGCCCGAGCGCATCGGGAAACACCGACAGCGGATAGGCCTCGGCGAGATCGGGGATCGCGTCGAACGAGCCCCGGCCTACGAGCTCGTCGACCTTGGCCTCGGCCGCGGCCATGAAGCCGTCGCGCAGCCGCTTCATGACAGCCGGCGACAGCACCTTGCTCAGCACGGCGCGGGTGCGCGTATGCGCCGGCGGATCCGCCTCGAGGATTAGGCTCGGCGGCCGCCACGGCTTCTCCTTGGCGAAGTCGCTCAAGCCCACGCCGCGGCTGGAGCAGAACGTCTGGGGATCGTTGAGAACGGCATAGACCTCGGCGTAGCGGGCGACGCCGTAGACGTTCCACGCGTCCAGATGGACGACGGGGCCGGCCTCGCGCATCTCCTGATGCGCGGGATAGGGATCGTCGAAGAATTCATACGAGAACGGGTCGATGGCGAGGTGCGGGATGGCCGGCGCCACACCGGCAGCAGGGGAAAGACCTGTTGGGTTCATGCGGAGCTCCCGAAGTTTGGCCTTGTCATGCGGCTTTTCGTATCCGTATGAGTGGCGATGCATGGACGTTGGGGATCATGAGCGAGAAATCCGGGACGCCGCGCAAGGCGCAGCCGCGCGAAGCTGAGGGGCAAGGCCTCACGCTCGATCTCGACCGCTATGTGCCGGCCTTCATCACCTTCATCGCCAACAAGCTGTCGAACAGCGCCACCGCGTTCTATCAGCGCAATTTCGGCGTCAACGTCACCGAATGGCGTATCATGTCGCTGCTGGCGATCGAGCCGGGCATCCCGGCCTCGCGCATCTGCAGCGTGATCGGCTTCGACAAGGGGCCGGTCAGCCGTACGCTGGCGCTGATGAAGGGCCGCGGCCTGATCGCGATCCGCAACGATCCGGAGGACGGCCGCAGCCATTCGATCTCGCTGACGGCCAAGGGCCGCGCGACGCACGACAAGGTCATCATCGCCGCGCTGGAACGCGAGCGGCGTCTGCTTGCCTGTCTCGACAAGGATGAGCGGGAAGTCCTGATCACGCTGCTGCGCCGAATCCACGACAATCTCGACGCCGTCACGGGCGCGAGCTGAGCCACTCAGGCAGGAGCCGCCGAACGGCTGACCCGTTCGCTGCGGCAATCTGTTGGCGCGCGCGCAAGCGGCCGCGCCTGCGGCGAGCAGGCTGCGCATGACGTTCCCGTCCCTTCTTCGAGACGCGGATCATCCCGCGCCTCCATTGCTGATCGGGTCGATCGTTCCACATATTAGTTGCTTTAGCAACGATATATTTTCGGCCGCATGAGATCCCGCAGCGGCGAAAGCGCCGTTGCACTCGGTCCTTCAAATTCTAGCTATCGGCGAAGGCGCGCGGCAATTTCGCCCTGATATGCCGTGTCGGCTGCGCTCCCGATTGCGGCGCGGCCTGCGGGGAGAGGCGGATGTTGGGGTTCATTTTCGGTTTCAATGCGCGTCTCGGCCGTCTGCAATATTTTCTCGCCTCGCTCGGTCTTGCGCTGGTTTCGGTGGTCCTGATCGTGGTTGTGGCCGTCGGTCTTGCCGCCCTCGCTCCGCAGACGTCGGAGCTGACGGTGAGCCTGCCGATCGTGGTGCTGATCGGCCTATGCCTGGTGGCGAACCTGATGCTGCAGGCGATGCGCTTTCGCGACATCGGCTGGGACCCGGTCTGTGTGATCCCGGCCTGGATCGCCGTCATGGTGCTGGACTACGTGATCGCCGGCCGGTTTCCCGAATACGCGGCGACATCATCGCACCACGGCACGTGGGTTGGCGCCCTGGTCAATCTCGGCCTGAGCGTTGCGCTGCTGTTCTTCCCCAGCGGGGCTGACGACGCGCCATCGTCGGGAGCTACCATGAGTCGCCCGCCGTCTGCATCGTTCCGAACAGCCCGTGGCGCCGGCTCGGCCACCGAGGCACGGCTCGCGCGCATCACGGGCGGGGAGGCCGAGCGGCGCGGGTACTAGGCGGCGGCGGCGCCCAGCCTGCTCACCAAATAGGCAAATCGCCTTCGGCAACCCCGTCCGAACGCCCGACGGCCTGCCGGACGGCGCACCAACCCACTGACTTTCAAGATTTTTCCGTATCAGGCCCGCATCCCCGCCATGTACACAATGGCACATGGCTTGCTACGTTCGCAGCCGGATTGGCGAAGCGGAGCGCAAGGGAATGGCAGGCCAGAGTTTGGGCTCGGACGAGACGCGGAGCGCCGCGTGACCGAGACCATTGCCGAGATCGTCGCCGCCCATCGCGCCGGCCTGACAACGCCAAGCGACACGATCGCGCGCTGCTACGCCCGGATTCGCGCGCACAACGACCCCGCCATCTTCATCAGCCTGCGCGGCGAGAAGGACGCGCTCGCGGAGGCCGAAACCCTCGCCGACAGGGACAGATCGTTGCCGCTCTACGGCGTGCCCGTTGCGGTGAAGGACAACATCGACGTGGCGGGCCTGCCGACCACCGCCGGCTGCCCGGCCTTCGCGTACACGCCATCTCGTGATTCCACCGCGGTGGCGCGGCTGCGCGCCGCCGGCGCGATCATCATCGGCAAGACCAATCTCGACCAGTTCGCCACCGGCCTCGTCGGCGTGCGCTCGCCCTATGGCATTCCGAAAAATCCGGTGCGCGCCGATCTCGTTCCGGGCGGATCGAGCTCGGGCTCGGCGGTCGCCGTCTCCGCGGGTCTCGTGCCGCTCGCGCTCGGGACGGATACTGCCGGCTCCGGCCGTGTGCCGGCGATGCTCAACAACATCGTCGGCCTGAAGCCGAGCCTCGGCATGATCTCGACCTCCGGCCTGGTGCCGGCCTGCCGCACGCTCGACTGCATTTCGGTGTTCTCGCTGACGGTCGACGACGCCGTCGCGGCGCTCTCGGTGCTGGCAGCGCCGGATCCGCTCGATCCATTCTCGCGCGACCGGCCGCTTGCGGCCGTGACGGCATTTCCCGAGGGCGTGAAGCTCGGCATTCCCCGCCCCGGGCAATTGATCTTCTTCGGCGACAAGGCAGCGGACGCCGCCTATGGCGCTGCGGCCGCGCGCTTCGTCAAGCTCGGCGCAGAGCTGGTCGAGTTCGACCTCGAGCCGTTTTACGAGACCGCGCGGCTGCTCTATGAAGGCCCCTGGGTCGCCGAGCGCTATCTCGTGATCCGCGATCTCCTCGCCTCCGATCCCGATGCCATCCATCCGGTCACGCGCGAGATCACCATCGGCGGCGCGCGCGGCAGCGCCGCTGATACCTTTGCTGCGCTGTACCGCCTGCAGGCGCTGCGCAAGGTGGCCGAGCACACCTTCGCCGATGTCGACGCGCTGGTGCTGCCGACGGCGCCGACCGCCTACACCACCGCGGACGTGCTCGCCAACCCGATCGAGCTCAACAGCCGGCTCGGCACCTACACCAACTTCGTCAACCTGCTCGATCTCTGCGGGCTTGCCGTGCCGGCTGCGATGCGCAGCGACGGCGTCCCGTTCGGCATCACCCTGCTTGCGCCAGCCGGCCGCGATGCGGCGCTCGCCAGTCTCGGGCGCGCCTTCCATGCCGACACGGCGCTGCCGGTCGGCGCCAAGCCGGTCCCGCTTCCGCCGCTCGCGCCCGTGTCTCCGGCACTGCATGGCGACGAGATCGCCGTCGTCGTCGTCGGCGCGCATCTCTCTGGCATGGCGCTCAATCACGAGCTGACCGCTCTCGGCGGCCGCCTGCTGGAAGCAACGACCACCGCGCCTGACTACAAGCTCTACGCGCTGTCGACCACGCCGCCCAAGCCCGGCATGCTGCGGATCGACGACGGCCAGGGTACTTCGATGGCGGTCGAGCTCTGGGCGCTGTCGGCGGCGAGCTTCGGCAAATTCGTCAACCTGATTCCGCCGCCGCTGTCGGTCGGCACCATCCGCTTGGCGGACGGCCGCACCGCCAAGGGCTTCCTCGTCGAGCCGGCCGCGCTCGATGGCGCCCGCGACATCTCGGAGTTCGGCGGCTGGCGAGCGTATATGGCGCAGAAGGGCTGATCTATTTCGCGCGTCATGATTGCGTGCGCTGCCGTAGGGTAGGCAAAGGCGCGCCCGTACTGTCCCAACGAGCGAGATCGCGGTTGCGCCGTGCCCACCGTTTCGCCGCGGAGTCCGTGGCCCGATGGTGGGCACGCTACCGCCTAACGGCGGCTGCTTTGCCCACCCTACCGCTCGAACGAAGAGCTACACCGACACCGCGTAGATCTCGTATTCGCCGCGCACCAGCTCGATGTGGGCTTTCATGGCACTCGCCGCGCCGGCCTTGTCGCCGCGCAGGATGGCGACGACGACGCGGTCGTGCTCGGCATGCGACTTGGCGAGGCGGCCGAGATTGCGGAACTGTGCGCGGCGGAACGGCTGCACACGCACCCGCGTCGCCAAGGTGATCTCGGCGATGTAGGCATTGTGCGCGCCGGCATAGATCGCGTTGTGGAAGCGCTCGTTGACCTCGTGGAAGCGCTCGGGATTGCCGGCGTGGCTGAGATTGCGCAGCTCCTCGTGGATGGCTTCCAGTCGCTGCCGCTCGACCGGCGTCATGCGCTGCGCCGCGAGACCGGCGCACAGGCCCTCGAGCTCGGCCATCGCCTCGAACATGCCGGTGAGGCGGTCGGCCGACGGCCGCGCCACCACCGCGCCGCGATGTGCACGCGCCTCGATCAGGCCGGACGTCGCCAATTGACGCAGCGCTTCGCGCACCGGCGTGCGCGAGACATTGAAGCGCTTGGCGATCTCGGTCTCGTCCAGCGGCGCCCCCGGCGCCAGCGCGCCGCGCACGATCTCATCGGCGAGTTGCAGGCGCAACTCCTCGGCGCGGGTGATCTTCGCAACCGCAGGCGGCGCGCGGTCGATGCGCTTGATCTCGGAGTCGCGGGCGGGCCGCTGCCGCGTTCGCGGCGGAAGATCGTCCAGGCTCATCCTCAGCCGCCTTTTGCTTCATCGATGATGCTGACATGGGCAGCGACGATTCTCCAGCCTTCCGGAAACCGGATCCAGGTCTGCATCTGGCGTCCGACCTTGCCGGGCGCGGTGTCGCGATAGAACAGCGTCGAGGCGACCGCGGCGTTACGGCCGTAAGCAGTGATCACGGTGCGCGCGGTCCGCCGCATCAGTCCAGCCGGCGAGCGCGCGGCGCGAAATGCCGCGATCTCGCCGTAGCCGTAGAGGTTCTCGCCGATGCCGTAGCGCAGCGTGCGGGAGTCCTGCTTGAAAAGCTCGTCGAGCACGGCGACGTCGTTGCCGACCAGCGCCTGTTCATAGCGCTGGAACTGCGCGGTGACTTCCGCGACGACGTCAGGCAGATCGACTTCCATTCTCCAGAACTCCTCGCGGGGCCGGCGCAGCGGCGACGCCAAGCTGTTGCAAGGCGTGGGCCACACGCAATGCGACATGTTCGCACCACGGCGCCGCGATGATCTGCACGCCGATGGGCATCGGCTCGAGCGGAATCGGAACGGCGACGACGGGAAGCCCTATGAACGAGATCGGCTGGGTATGAATGCCGATATTGGCGCGCACCGGCAGCTCGACGCCGTCGAGCACGAAGGTCGTCTGCCCGAGCTTGGGTGCAACGCAGGGCGTTGCCGGCGCGATCAGCACGTCGACGGACTTGAACAGCTCCAGCACCCGGGCGTGGTACCAGCGGCGAAACTTCTGCGCGCGGTCGACCATCGGCGCCGGAATCATCGCACCCGCAATCAGGCGGTCGCGCACCGCCGGATCGAAATCACCTGGGCGCGTGCGCAGCCGGTCGAGATGCAGCGAGGCGCCCTCGGTGGTGCTGATGACGTAAGCCGCGGCGCGGGCGCGCGCCGCTTCGGGCACCTCGATCACCTCGGTGACCTTCAGCGCGGCCGCGACACGAGCGACCGCTTCGGCGGCTTCGGGAAACAGATTCTTCTGGAAGTGCCCTCCGGCAAGGGCGATGCGCAGATCGCCGATGCCTTGCGAGAATCGACCGGAGACCGGCTCCGGTGCCCGCGTGGTGCACGCGGCGTCGTCCGGATCGGGCCCCTGCATGGCGTCATAGGCGAGCGCGAGATCCTCGACTGAGCGCGCGAACGGACCGAGATGATCCAGACTCATGACGAACGGAAACGAGCGCGCGCGCGACAACCGACCATAGGTCGGCTTCAGGCCGAAGATGCCGCAGAACGAGGACGGCACGCGGATCGAGCCGTTGGTGTCGGAGCCCAGCGCGATCGGCACCAGGCCGCCGCCGACGGCGCTGCCCGAGCCGCCCGACGAACCGCCGCTCATCCGCGTCGGATCATGCGGATTGCGCGACGGGCCGTCATGCACGTTCTCGCCGGTGAAGTCGTAGGCGTATTCGCCCATGTTGAGCGCCCCGACGAGGACGGCGCCGGCCGCCTCCATGCGCTCGATCAGCGTCGCGTCGCGCGTCGCGGGCGCTCGATCACGGTTGATCCTGGAGCCGGCGCGGGTCGGCAGCCCCGCGACGTCGAACAGGTTCTTCACCGCGAACGGCACACCGGCGAGCGGGCCGACGGGCTTTCCAGCCGCGATGTCCGCATCCACGGCGCCCGCCTTCGCCAGCGCCCGCTCGGCGGTGACGTCCGTAAAGGAATTCAGCACACCATCGCGCGCCGCAATCCGCGCCAGCGCAGCGTCGGTGGCCTCGACGGCGGAGAGCTTGCGGGTGGCGACTGCGGCCGCAATCGCGCGCGCGGTCATGTCGGCAGGATCAAGCGGTGAAGACACTGGCAGGCTCGGCTTCGTCAGGCAGGGAGAATTCGTCGACCAGCTTCGCCATCTTCAGCGAGACCTCGAAATTGGCGCGAATCGCCGGGCGCCACGCGTCCTCGATCGGCAGAGCCAATGCATGCCCGACCGCGTCGATGTAATCGTCCAATGGCTCCGCCATCAGCTTTTCTCCTCAAGCTTTCGCGCTCAATGCGCCGGCAATGGCGGGTGCGGAATCGCCGTCAGCAACTCCCGCGTATAGGCATCCTGCGGATGACCTAGCACACGTTCGGAGGTGCCCTCCTCGACGATTCGGCCCGACCGCATCACGATCACACGATCGCACAACAGCCGCACCACATTCAAATCATGGGAGACGAACAGATAGCTCATACCTAATTGCTGCTTGAGGTCCTGCAGCAGATTGAGCACGACCGCCTGCACGGAGACGTCGAGCGCCGCCGTGGGCTCGTCGAGGATGACGAGCTTCGGGTGCAGTGCGATGGCGCGCGCGATGCCGACGCGCGCCTTCTGGCCGCCCGACAATTGGTGCGGAAAGCGGTCGAGCAGATCGAGCGGCAGGCCGACCATGGTGGCGAGCTCCTCGCAGCGCGCACGAAGCGCGTCGCGGCCCTTGATGTCGCCGAGCTGCAGGATCGGATCGGCGATGGCACGCGCCGCGGTGAAGCGCGGATTGAGGCTGTCGGTCGGATCCTGGAACACCATCTGGATGCGGCTGCGCAGCGGAAGCCGGGCAAAGGCCTGCGGCAGGATGTTGCCGATCTCCTCGCCATCGAAGCTGATGCGGCCCGAGCTCTGGTCGAGCAGCCGCATCACCATCATCGACGTCGTCGACTTGCCACAGCCGGATTCGCCGACCAGGCCGACGCTCTCGCCATGACCGACCGTGAAGCTGATGCCGTCGACGGCGCGGAACATCTCCGGCTCGACCGCCGGCCTCCGTCCGAACAGTTTCGACAACGTCGCCGAGGCGCCCTGGCGCGGATATTCCTTGACCAGCTTGTCGACGAGAAGGAGCGGCTTGGTGCTCCTCGCACTCCGGTCGTCCTCCCCACTCCGCTCGTCACCCCCGGGCTTGACCCGGGGGTCCATCACCTTCGACGAGTCTCGCGCAACGGGATGGATGGCCGGGTCAAGCCCGGCCATGACGGAGTGAGGTTGCTGCGACGCCTCCTCCTCCGGCAGCAATTCGCGCAGGGACACGCCGAGCCGCGGCGTCGCCCGCATCAGCTTGCGCGTGTAGGGATGCTGCGGGTTGGCGAAGATGTCGGCGGCCCTGGCGGCCTCGACCACCCGGCCCTTCTCCATCACCACGACGCGATCGCAATAGGCAGCGGCGAGACCCAGATCATGCGTGATCAGGATCGTCGACATGCCGCGGCTCCTGGTCAGCTCGACCACGAGATCCATCACCGCCTTCTGCGTGGTGACGTCGAGGCCGGTGGTCGGCTCGTCCGCGATCAGCAGCTGCGGGTTGCAGGCCAGCGCCAGCGCGATGACGACGCGCTGGCACATGCCGCCGGACAATTCGAACGGATAGGCGTGGTAGCGCTCGCGCGGGCGGGCGATCTTGACCTGCTCGAGCGCTGCGATCGCCTTTTCGGCGCGATCAGTCGCGGCCGCCTGGGCGTGCTGCCTCAGCACGTCCTCGATCTGCTGGCCCACTTTCCGGATCGGATTGAGGGCCGCGCGGGGGTTCTGGAAGATCATCGAGATCTCGCGGCCGCGCAGATCGCGCATCGCGCTTTCCTCGGCCGCCTTGACGTCGATCCCCGAGAACATCACCGAGCCCTCGGCGATCCGCCCGGCGCGATCAAGGATGCGCATGACGGCGTAGGACGTCACCGACTTGCCCGAGCCGGATTCGCCGACAATCGCGAGCGTCTCGCCCTTGGCGACGGAGATGTCGACATGCTGCACGGCCTTGACGATACCGCGCCGGGTGGAGAATTCGACCGTGAGATCGCGAACGTCGAGCAGCGGCTGGGCAGTCATCCATGGCTCCGCTTGTTACGACCGTCATGCGCGGACTTGACCCGCGCATCCATCAAGCCAGGGAAGGCCTGTTCCAAGGGATGGATTGCCGGGTCAAGCCCGGCAATGACGGAGTGTTGCTGTGGCGCACCCATCAGCTATGTCCTGCGCTGCGGGTCGACGATGTCGCGCAGACCGTCGCCGAGCAGGTTGAAGCAGAATACCGCGATCATCAGCGCAAGGCCCGGAAACAGCGCGATCCACCATTCGCCCGACACCATGAAGGAGGCACCCTCGGCAACCATGATGCCCCATTCCGCCGTCGGCGGCCGCACGCCGAGGCCGATGAAGGAGAGGCCTGCGGCATTGAGGATCGCGTAGCCCATGGTCAGCGACATCTGCACGATCATGATCGGCATGATGTTGGGCAGGATGTGGCCGAGCAGGATGCGCAGCTCGCCGTTGCCCGACAGCCGCGCCGCCTGAACGAAGCCGGCGTTGCGGCGGACATTGGCCTCGGCGCGCGCGACCCGCGCGTAAAGCGGGAAGTTCACGATGGCCGTGGCGATGATGATGTTCTGCACGGTGTTGCCGAGCGCGGCGACGATGCCCATCGCCAGCACGAACAGCGGGAACGCCATGATGGTGTCGGCGATGCGGCCGACGATGCGGTCGGTCCAGCCGCCGAAGAAACCGGCGGCGACGCCGGCAAGTCCGCCCATGAAGAACACCAGCGCCACCGAGGCGACCGCGATGAAGGTGTCGAGCCGGGTCGCGACGACGACGCGGCTGAAGATGTCGCGGCCGAGCTGATCGGTGCCGAACCAGTGCGCCGCCGACGGCGGCTTCAGCGCCGACGCCGTGTCGCTCGCGAGCGGATCATACGGCACGATCCACGGACCGAAGACCGCGGCGAACAGGATCACGACCAGGAGGCCGAAGGCGAAGCCCGTGACCTTGTTCTCGGCCAGCACATAGCGCGTGTGCCCGATCAGGGCTGACAGTCCCGACATTCGCGAGGGAACGGCGGCAGGCTCAATGGTCGGCGCGACGGAGCTCATCCTTCCAGCCTCACACGGGGATCGATGACGCCATAGAGAATGTCGATGACGAGGTTCAGGACGACGTACATCACGGCCATCGTCAGCACGAAGCCCTGCACCGGCGCGAAGTCGGAGGCGATCAGCGCCTCGACCGCGTAGGAGCCGATGCCGGGCCAGGCGAACACCTTCTCCACCAGCACGTTGGCGCCGAGCAGGAAGGAGAACACCATCGACAGCGTCGTGATGACCGGAAGCATGGCGTTGCGGAACGCATAGGTCACGGTGACTGTCGCGGGCGACAGGCCCGAGGCGCGCGCCGTGCGGACGAATTCCGACGACAGCACCGACAGCATCGAGGCCCGTGTCATGCGCGCGATCGGCGCCAGCGAGAAGATCGCGAGCGTGGCGGCGGGCAGGATCAGCTGACTCAGCGCCGAGCGAAACGCCTCACCGTCACGCGCGATCAGCGTATCGATGAGGTAGAAGCCGGTCACGGGGTCCGGCGCGCTATAAAACACGTCGAGCCGGCCGAGCGGCGCCGGTGACCAGCCTAGCCGGAAATAGAACACGTACACCAGCACCAGCCCGGTGAAGAACACCGGCAGCGAGACGCCCGCTGTCGTGACGACGCGGCAGGTATGGTCGATCCACGACTCCGGCCGCGTCGCCGCGAGCACGCCGAGCGGCAGCGCGATCGCGACCGAAACCAACAGACCGAGCAAGGTCAGCTCGGCCGAGGCCGGCAGGCGGTTGCGGATCTCGCTGGCGACCGGCTGCCCTGTGGTCAGCGAACTCCCTAGATCGCCATGGGCGAGATCGACGGTGTAGCGGAAGAACTGCTCGACCAGCGGCTTGTCGAAGCCGAGCTTCTTACGGATCTGCTCGACGGCCTCTTTGGTCGCCGCAGGGCCGGCGAAATACGCCGCGGGATCGCCGGGCAGCGCACGCGTGAGCAGGAAGGTGACGATCACGACGCCGATCAGGGAGGGAATCGCGAAGGCGAGGCGCTTGGCGATAAGGCTCAGCATGGGCAGCCCCCCGCCCGAATTGGCCCAGATCCCACAGCACGGCGCAGTCTGCTCCCTCCCCCCTTGTGGAGGAGGGTTGGGGAGGGGGGTAAGCCGCGGCGACAGTGGGTGCGGCTACCCCCCTCCCTGCCCCTCCCCCACAAGGGGGGAGGGAATGAGAGAGCTGGGCTCACACCACCGAGGTCACCCACGTCCTCACCCCTTCACCAGAGCCCGATAGTCGAGCCTGCGGTGGAACCAGTACTGATAGCCGGAGATGTTCTTCTGCATCGCGACGTTGACGAACGGCTGATATAGCGGAATGCGCGGCACCTCGGCGAAGGCGAGATCGACGAAGCCCTTCACGTCGGCATCGTACGTGGCCTTGTCCCCAGTCGCGGCGGCGTCGCGCGCGCCGTTGATGAGCTTGTCCATCTCGGGCGACTTGTAGCTCATCGTGTTGAACACGGAATTGTTGCCGTGATAGCACCAGTAGAAAAAGTACTCGGGGTAATCGAGCCAACCCGAGAAGATGTTGGTGAAGAGCGGCATCTCCTTCTTGTTCAGCTCGGTGCGCCAGTTGGCGCCGGGCACCTTGTTGATCGTGGTCTTGATGCCGAGCTGGGCGAGGCTCTCCTGCACGAGCACGCATAGCGGCTCGTTGACCTGCGCGAAATTGAGGTCGAACGAGATCGTGGTCTCGAAGCCGTTGGGGTAGCCGGCTTCGGCCAGCAGCGCCTTGGCCTTCTCCATGTCGGTGAGATACTTCGTCGGCTGCGGCCACGCCACCTCGGTCGCCTTGTCGGACGGCGCACCGAACATCGGATTGGCAAGGCCGAACATCACGGCGTCGATGATCTTCTGATAGGGCATCGCATAGGCGAGCGCCTGCCGAACCTTGGGATTGTCGAACGGCGGCTTGGTCACGTTCATGCCGATATACTGGATGCCGTTGGAGATCGGCAGCGAGATCACGGTGTGCTTGCCGTTCGACTTCATCTCCTGGAAGTCCTTGTTCGGCAGCTCATAGGAGATGTCGGCGTCACCACGCTCGAGCAGCGCGCGGCGGTTGCCGGCCTGCGGCACCATGCGCCAGATCACGCGCTTGATCTTCGGCAGCGGACCGCACACCCAGTCATCGTTGCGTTCCATGATCACTTCGGTACCGGCGGTCCACTTCGTCACCTTGTAGGCGCCGGAGCCTGCTGTCTGCTGCTTGGTATATTCGAGCCCCCACGGGTCTTTGTCGGTCGCGTTCTTCTTCACGAGCTCCGAGTTGACCACGCAGGGTACGATGACGGCGAGATCGGGGATCGTCAGCCGGTCCTTCTTCAGGAAGTCGACGCGCACGGTGTGGTCATCGACGATGACGAACTGCTCGGTCTTGGTCAGCGAGCCGGCGCTCATCTGGAAGGTCGGGAAGCCGCCGACGCTGACGGCGCGGTCGAGCGACCACTTCACGTCCTTGGCCGTGACCGGCGTGCCGTCGTGGAATTTGGCGTTCTTGCGCAGCTTGAAGGTCGCCGACATGTCGCCGATGGTCATGTCCTCGGCGAGCTCGGGCTTGAACTTGTCGCGGTCATAGTACGGCACCCCGCCGGGGCCGCTCTTCATCTCGTGGCTGATCAGGCGATCATAGCAGTTCCAGGACACCTCGTAGCCCGGCACGTTGGTGCCGACGCCGTGGATGTCGAGGTTGTTGGGACCGCCTTCGGACACGATCAGCAGCGTCTCGGACCGCGCATCGGCCTTGGCGGAAGACATGATGGCCGGCGCCATTGGCAGCGCGGCCCCCGCAGCCAGACCGGACACGGATTTCAGAAAATCGCGACGCTTCATCAAATGCTCCCGAGAATAACGACTGTCGGGAACAGTGATCGCAAGCTTCGTGCCAAGCCCGGCCGAAAGCTAAGCTATTGAAATATCGACGCGCCTTCACCGAGTGGCACAGCTCGATGCCCCCTATTGCATACAAAGCTGCATATTTGCTGCATTTATAACCACCTCAAATAGCCTGCGACAGATTTACGCAACGCCTGTTGGACCGCCGCCCCGGTTGGGGATCACTCCGGCCAGATCAGCGCCTGCAGCTCGTCGAAGTCGCGGACCTTGGCCGGCCAATCCGGAATGCAGATGTGGCGAACGGGATCGCTCGCCTGGTGCAGTAGCATCAAGGCGAGCAGCCGTCGCTTCAACTGCCAGCTGATGTCCTCCAGGGCAAATCCGTAACCATCGAACAAGGCACGCACGCGCCCGGGCTGACCCGCTGCCATGAAGGCGCTCGGCCCGAGCAGATCATATTCGCCAAGACCGGTCATGACGTCTCCGAAGTCGAACAGCCCGCTCAGCTGCCAGCCATCACCGCTGCGCGTGACGAGGAAATTCTCCGGAATGTATTCACCGGTCAGGATGACCGGCGGCGGATCCTTCGGCAGCAGTGCTGCGGCCTCGCGCAGGAGATCGTCCAGCCCGGCGAGCAGCGTCGGCGGCAAGCCGAGCCGCTGATGGCGTGCATGACATCCGGCCATCTGCATCCTCAAAAAATCCGACCAGCGCGGTCCGAGCGCGAGCAGCTCGCCAGGCGGGACCCGCTGCACGGCGGCGATCAGACGACCGACCTGCCTGAGCAAGAGCTGCTTGTCCTGCTCCGGTAGTTGCCGCCAGACATCCGAAGCAGGAATGCCGCCGAGCCTGGTCATGATCAGATAGCACCAGCCGTCGCGCTCCCCCTCATGGCGCAGGTCGGGGGTACGGACGTCGCCGACGCCACCGGCGAGCACGCGCAAGGCCGCCCGCTCGAACTGAAACTTGCCGCGATGAAACGGCGGGAAGACTTTCAGGATCAGTCCGTCGTTCAGCGCGAGAACCAGATTGGTGCCCGCCGCGAACGGCGCCAGCCGCGCGTCGTCGTAGCCATGGTCGCGCGCAATATCGCGTGCAGCCGGCAGCCAGCGCGTCGCGTCGGCACGGAGGCGCCGGAGCTGCGCGCTATCGGCGACCGGTGGCAAAGCCATTTTCAGCGATCCGGGCTCGCGCGCTCGAACTGGCGCAGCAGACGGTTGCCGCGGTCGACGGCCGCATCGATCGCCGCCTGCGCCGGCTTGCGGCCGCTGAAGGCCTGCTCCATCTCGTCCTCGATGGCATCACGGATCAGCACGAACGAGCCCAGCCGCAGGCCGCGCGAATTCTCCGTGGGAGGATTGAGCGTCACCTGCTCGATCGAGATCGCTGCTCCCGGATTACGGTCGTAGAAGCCCTGCGCGCGCGTCAGATCGAATGCCGCCTGCGTAATCGGCAGATAGCCCGTATTCTGGTGCCAGGCGGCCTGAACATCGGGCCGCGACAGATAGGCGAAGAACTTGGCAACGCCCTTGTACTCGGCCGCGGGACGGTCACGCAGCACCCACAGCGTCGCGCCGCCGATGATCGAATTCTGTGGCGCGCCCGCAACGTCAGGCCAGTACGGCATCATGCCGTAGCCGACCTCGAACTTCGAATTCGCCTTGATATCGGCGCGCGTCGCCGAGGAGCCGATGAAGATGCCGCACTCGCCCTTCTGGAAACGCGGCTCGGCTGCCTGGCCGCGGCCGCCATAGTCGAAGACCTTGCCCTTCTGCCATTCCGCGAGCTGGGCGATGTGCCGCGTGACCTGCGGATTGTTGAACGTCAGCACGGCGTCCAGTCCGGCAAAGCCGTTGGCGCGGGTGGCGATCGGCAGATTGTGGAAGGCCGAGAAATTCTCCACGTTGATCCAGGCCGGCCACGACGTCGTGAAGCCGCAGGCGACGCCGTTGTCGCGCAGCCGCCGGGCAGCCTTGCCGAGCTCGGGCCAGGTCTTCGGCGCCGCGCCCGGATCCAGTCCGGCCGCGCGAAACTGATCCTTGTTGTAGTAGAGGATCGGCGTGGAGGCGTTGAACGGAAACGACAGCATGTTGCCGTCGGCGTCGGCATAGGTGCCGGCGATCGCGGGCAGATAGGCCGACGGCGAAAAGCTCTCCTGCTCGTCGCGCATCAACTCGTAGACGGGGTAGATCGCGCCCTTCGCCGCCGTCATCGTCGCGGTCGCGATCTCGTTGACCTGCACGATGGCCGGCTGGCTGCGCGAGCGGAACGCGAAGATGGCCGCCGTCACGGTCTCGGTATAGCTGCCCTTGTAGCTCGGCACGATGCGATAGTCGGACTGCGACGCATTGAAGTCGGCGGCCAGTCTGTCGACCTGCCTGCCGAGCTCTCCCGACATCGCATGCCACCACATGATCTCGGTCGCGGCCTGGGCCGTGCTTGCGCAAACAACCGTCCAGAGCAGGATTGCAAACGAAACAGAACGCAAGAGGACCGTCAACGGGAGCCAACTCCAATTCGATGAATGAATCTGCCCGGGCTGAGATCGCAATCGGACCGAAAATGGGACCCAACAACCCAAGGCTGCAATAGCCTATCAACAAACCATTGACGCGTATCGCTTTGACGTCAGAATGGCCTTATAGCACCTGTTCGGGAGTGCATTGAACCTTTTCATGTCCGGGCCGACCTCATCATCAGGGGGAAGAGTGTTGCCTGTGTACCGCGCCCATCTTTCGTCGATCTCGAGAGTGGACGTCACGCCGGTGCTGATGCGCGCTGAGGCGGGCGCGCGGTACCGCTCGTCCCTTTCATGCTCGGCGTCGCGACTGGCTGCGCCGCAGCATACAAGCGCGGCAGAGCGCGGCAGAGCGGACGCAGGCAGGCTCCGCACGACCGGCCCGAGGTAGCGATCGTGGCGCGATCCGAGCAGCGGAAATCCGTCGCGCGGCCGCTCAGTCTGGCGGTCCTGGGGCGGGCACGGATCGTTCGCGCGCTGCGGGCGGTTCCGATCCGCTGGCGCATCCTCTCGATCGCCGCGCTCAACTCGGCTGTCGTGATCGTGCTGGCGGCGCTGATCTGGAACGGCGCGACGGTGCTGGGCACGGCCTGGGACGACGTTCGCCAGGTCCGGGAATCCGACAAGGTGCTGGCCCTGCTCGAAAGCGAGACGAGCCGGCTGCAGAACCTCATTCATCGCTACATCAATCAGCCGAGCCCGGAGCTGTTCGCCGAGATCCTGCTGCTGCGCGAGGCCGTGCTCGGGACGCTCACGACGCGCGCCTCGACCGACCCGATGCTGTCGGGGTCGGTCGAGGAGCTGGAGCGCGTCACCGTGCGTTTCCTGGACGGCTTCGGCGAGCTGCGCAGTCTGCAGGCGACGATCTCCAAGACCTATGAGGAAGAGGTTCTCGGCCCCGCCCGCGACATCGCCGGGCTCTATTCGGTGATCGAAGGCGCGACCGGCCATCGCGACGCGCAGATCTGGCCCTCGCTCGGCAAGTCGCGCGAGGCCTTCACCGCGATGCTGGTCGCGGCCAATTCCTACTATCTGTCGCTCGCGCCCACCTCCGCCGACGACGCGCGCCGCAACACGGAGACGATCGAGAAGACCATTCCGGTGATGTCGAGTCTTGCGGACAATGATCTGCAGCGGCTGGCGCTGCAGCGACTGTCGGCCCGGACCGCGGCGCTGCGCGCAGGATTCTCCAAGCTCACCGATCAGCTCACCAACCGCACCGAACTGCTGCGCAATACCATCGATGCGAGCCAGGCCGAAACCATCGGCGCCATCGACGGCCTGTCGGTCAAGATGCGCCAGCACGAGCAGAAGGCGCAGGCGACCTTCGACCGGACGTTGAAGGACATCTCCCGTCGCGTCCTCTCGATCGCCGTGATCTTCCTGGGGGTCATCCTGTCCGCCGGGGTGCTGATCGCCTTGTCGATCCGGCTGCCGTTGCAGCAGATCATGGCCTCGATGCGCGCGATCATGCTGGGCGACTACGACCGCGAGGTCCAGGGCACCGAGGCGCGTGACGAGGTCGGCGCGATGGCCCGCGCCGTCGAGACCTTCCGCGAGAACGCAATCGCCAAGCGCAAGACCGAGGACGAGCTCCGCGCCGCGAAGGAAAAAGCCGAGAGCGCGCTGCTCGAACTCAACGCCGCGCAGCGCAACCTGATCGATGCCGAGCGGCTGGCGGCGCTGGGCGGGCTCGTCGCCGGCGTCGCACATGAGGTGAACAATCCGATCGGCATCAGCCTGACGGTGGCCTCCAGCTTCGCGCGCCGGGTCGAGATGTTCGAGGCCGCACTGCGGTCGCCCGAAGGCGGCCTGCGCCGGTCGCAGTTGGAGGAGTTCGTGCGCTCCTCGCGCGATGCATCCGAGCAGCTGGTCGCCAATCTGCAGCGCGCCGGCGAGCTGATCCAGTCGTTCAAGCAGGTCGCGGTCGACCGCTCCCACGCGGAGCGACGGACCTTCGTCCTGAGCGAGGCGACCGATCAGATCATCACCAGCCTCAAGCCGGTGCTCAAGCGCGCGCCGATCACGCTTGCGGTCGACGTCCCCGAGGGACTTTTCATCGATGGCTATCCCGGGTTCTACGGTCAGATCCTCACCAACCTGTTCCTCAACGCCGTCAATCATGCCTTTGTCGACGGGCGCGCGGGCACCATCTCGATTACGGCGCGGCCGCGCGGCGCGGATGACATCGAGATCATTTTCGCCGATAACGGGGCCGGCATGACCCCCGACGTCCAGCGTCAGGCCTTCGATCCGTTCTTCACGACACGCCGCAACGAAGGGGGAACGGGGCTCGGGCTGCATATCGTCTACAATCTGGTGACGCAGCAGCTCGGCGGCCGCATGATGCTGGAATCCCGCGAGGGACAAGGCACCACCTTTCGGATTATCATGCCGCGGGTCGCCAAGGGCGGCGCCGAGACAGCAATGGGCGACGGAACGACGCAATGGCCGAACAGGACGATGTCCTCCAACTGATCGAGGATGCCGGTTTCGACGAGGATGACGGTTCGGCCCGGAAATGGAAGATCGCCGTCATCGACGACGACCATGCCGTGCACGAGGGCACCCGCTTTGCGCTATCGGATTACAGCCTGAACGGCCAGGGGCTCGAAATCCTGTCCGCCTATTCGGCGGCCGAAGGCCGCGCGCTGATGCGGGAGCACACCGACATCGCGGCCGTGCTGCTCGACGTCATCATGGAGACCGACGTCGCCGGGCTCGAGCTCGTCGAATACATCCGCAACGAGATCAAGAACGAGACCGTCCGCATCATCCTCCGCACCGGACAGCCGGGTCAGGCGCCGGAGCGGCGCGTCATCGTCCAGTACGACATCAACGACTACAAGGCCAAGACCGAGCTCACCGCCGACAAGCTGTTCACCTCGCTGACGGCGGCGCTGCGCAGCTACCAGCAGCTCGAGCGCATGGTGCAGACCCGGCGCGGCCTCGAGATCATCATCGACGCCGCCTCGACGCTGTACGACTTCAAGTCGATGCAGCGGCTGGCCGAGGGCGTGCTGACCCAGATCGCTTCGCTGCTGAACGTGGATTGCGCAGGCATCCTGGTGCTGCGCGACGACGGCAGCCAGACAGACGATTTTTCGGTGCTGGCCGGCTCCGGCTGCTACAGCCGCTTCTCCGGCGCCGTCACCTCGCGCTCGCTCGATCCGGATCTGCGCGACATGGTGGAGGCCGCCTTCAGGCAGCGCAGCAACGAATTCGCCGACCATCGCACCGTGCTCTATGTCCGCACCGGCTCGGGGCGCGAGGTCGTGGTGCTGCTGCAGGCGGAGCGGCCGCTGTCCGAGACCGATCGCTCGCTGGTCGAGATCTTCTCCAGCCGGCTGTCGATCGCCTTCGACAACGTGATCCTCTATCAGCAGCTGCATGAGGCCAACACCCAGCTCGAGGACCGCGTCGCCCAGCGCACCCGCGCGCTGATGCAGGCCAACCGGCGGCTGTCGGCGCAATGGCTGCGACTGCAGCGCGCCAACGGCTTCAAGAACGAGATTTTGGGCACCGTCGCCCACGACCTGAAAAATCCGCTGGGCGTCATCCTCGGCCGCACGGAGATGCTGACCGAGCTGATCGCGACCGGCGCCTCCGCCGACGGCATCACCAGCCAGGTCGGACATATCCGAGATGCCGCCAAGCGGCTGACCTCGATGGTCGACCACCTGATCTCGGATGCGATGGCCGACGCCTTCGACATCACCATCCGCCGTGAGCCGGTCGACATCGCAGCCCTGGTCCACGAGGTGGTCGAGGCCAACCAGCCGCTCGCGCTCAACAAGCAGCAGGTCATTGCCGTGTCGGCGCCGCCGCATCTGTCGACCATGTGCGACATCGACCGGATCCGCGAGGCGATCGACAACCTCCTGAGCAACGCGATCAAGTACAGCCCGATCGGCGGCAGGATCACCGTGAATGCCGCCGACGATGGCGACAACACCATCATCGGCGTCACCGACCAGGGCGCCGGGCTGTCGCCGGAGGATCTCGGCCGCCTGTTCGGCCGGTTCCAGCGGCTATCGGCCAAGCCGACCGCCGGCGAGAGCTCGACCGGGCTCGGCCTGTCGATTGTCAAACGCATCGTCGACATGCATGGTGGCGAGGTGACGGCCAGGAGCGATGGGCCGGGATCCGGATCGACCTTCACGATCACACTGCCGGCGGCCGAATTGTCATGAGTCAGAGCCAGCACATCATCATCGTCGACGACGAGGCCCCTGCCCGCGAAATGGTGGGTGATTACCTCAAGATGCACGGCTTCGCGGTGACGCTGTGCGACGGCGGCAAGAGCCTGCGCAGCGCCATCGAGACCGGCCCGGCAGATCTCGTCGTGCTCGATCTCAACATGCCCGAAGAGGACGGCCTGTCGATCATCCGCGATCTCAAGGGCCGCACCAACATCCCGGTGATCATGCTGACCGCTACCGCCAGCCCGATCGACCGGGTGGTGGGGCTCGAGCTCGGGGCCGACGATTACGTCGCGAAACCGTGCGAATTGCGCGAATTGATGGCCCGGATCCGCTCCGTGCTGCGCCGCAGTGGGCCGGCCAAGACTGCGGCGGCCGCTACGGACTCCGCTCCCGCCCAGGCGAAGGACCCGCAATTGGTGCGGTTCGGCACCAAATGGCTCGATCTCGATGCCCAGGCGCTGCGGGATGATGAGGGCAACGAGCACCCGCTGACGGCGTCCGAATTCGGCCTGCTCAAGGTGTTCGCCGCCAACCCGAAGCGGGTGCTGTCGCGCGAACGGCTGCTCGAGCTGGCGAATGCCCGCGATGCCGAGGCATTCGACCGCGCCGTGGACCTGAGAATCATGCGAATCCGCCGCAAGATCGAGCCGGATCCGACCAAGCCGGCGGTGATCCGTACCATCCGCGGCGGCGGCTACCTGTTCTCGCCGGCGGGCGAGAAGGCCTGAGGACGGCCGGTCGGCGGCGGCGGAAGCGGCCTCTGCACCCACATTCCGTTCCGCATCTTGGAATTGGGCACAATTCCGCCACGAGTGTTTCGCGATGTGCGCCGCGACGAAACATTTCCGCAGGCGCACGAAACCATTTTCCTGTTTTCGTGCAGACGTCCCGAAACGGGCGCTCCTTAACAATCCCTCCCGTCGAAACGCCGCAAGGGGGCGGCGGAACGGGAGAGTGCCATGCAGAACGTCGTTGCCATCAATTCCGCAGCCAGCCAGGGCATCATCGCAGCCCAGGCGACCACGGACGGCATGCTCCTGGAGAGCATTGCCGATGGCGATCGCACCGCGATGCACACGCTTTATGCGCGCCACAATGTGCGGGTCTATCGCTTCATCCTGCGCATCGTCCGCGACACCACGATCGCCGAGGACCTCGTCAGCCAGGTGTTCCTGGACGTCTGGCGCACCGCCAAGCAGTTCGAGGGCCGCTCGCAGGTCTCGACCTGGCTGCTGTCGATCGCCCGCTTCAAGGCGTTGACCGCGCTGCGCCAGCGCCGCTTCGAGGACATCGACCAGGACGAGGTGCGCGAGATCGCCGACGACTCCGACACGCCGGAGACCTCGCTCGAGCGCTCCACCACCAGCGCCATCCTGCGCGCCTGCGTCGCCAAGCTGTCGCCGGCCCATCGCGAGATCATCACCCTGATCTACTACCACGAGAAGTCGGTGGAGGAGGTCGGGCAGATCATCGGCATTCCGCAGAGCACGGTGAAGACGCGCATGTTCTATGCCCGCAAGCACCTCGCCGAACTCCTGCGCTGTGCCGGCGTCCACAGCCTCGCCGCCTGACCAAGGTTCATTCTCGTCGGGGCTGATGTCCCGACGGGCTCCAAAGACGACGCACGAAAATCGCCGAACGAAACAATTGAAACAATCGGCGAAATCACCTGGAAAATTTCGGCCGCTAGAACGTTACCCATGAACTGAGCCTCAGTCCCCCAGCTGATCTCGGTTTCGAGCGAGCAAATTCAAGGATAACCTCCACCTCCCAAGGTTGCTCCGAAGACCCGGCGGATGCCCCCGCCGGGTCTTCGTCGTTTATGGACCTGCAACGCCGCCTTGGGCGATTTGACCATTTGATATCGCGCGGCGCCGGTGCAATCTTCCGTCATGGGGCGATGCGACAAACCCCGTGGCAATGACGGACGGTGCTGATGTTCGGTTTGGATGCGGTTGAGCTGGCGCGCGCGCAGTTCGCCTTCACGGTCACCTTCCACATCATCTTCCCCGCCTTCTCGATCGGGCTCGCGTCCTACCTCGCCGTGCTCGAGGCGCTGTGGCTGTGGACCGGACGCGACGTCTATCTCAACGTCTTCAATTACTGGCTCAAGATCTTCGCCATTACCTTCGCCATGGGCGTCGTCTCCGGCATCGTGATGTCCTACCAGTTCGGCACCAACTGGTCGGTGTATTCCGACAAGGTCGGACCGGTGATCGGCCCGCTGATGGCCTATGAGGTGCTGACCGCGTTCTTTCTCGAGGCCGGCTTTCTCGGCGTCATGCTGTTCGGCCTCAGGCGGGTCGGCCCGAAGCTGCATTTCCTGGCCACGCTGATGGTCGCCGTCGGCACCCTTATTTCGGCGTTCTGGATTCTCTCCGCCAATTCCTGGATGCAGACGCCCGCCGGCTACGCCGTCAACGCCGACGGCCAGTTCGTCTCGGTCGACTGGCTCAAGGTGATCTTCAATCCGTCCTTCCCCTATCGCCTCGTGCACATGGTGCTGGCGGCCTATCTGACGACCTCGCTCGTGGTCGGCGCCGTCGGCGCCTGGCATCTGCTGCGCAATCCGCACCTGCCGGGCCCGCGCGTGATGTTCTCGATGGCGATGTGGATGGCGGCGCTAGTGGCGCCGCTGCAAATCCTGGTCGGCGATCAGCATGGTCTCAACACGCTCGAGCACCAGCCGGTGAAGATCATGGCCATGGAAGGCCATTTCGAGAGCCACAAGGACGGCGCGCCGCTGTATCTGTTCGGCTGGCCGGACCAGGCCAAGGGCGAGCTGACATGGGCGCTCGGGATCCCCAAGTTCGGCTCGCTGATCCTCAAGCACCAGATCGACGCGCCGATGGCCGGCCTCGACACCGTGCCGCGGCAGGACTGGCCGCCGGTGCCGATCACCTTCTGGTCGTTCCGCATCATGGTCGGCCTGGGGCTCCTGATGATGGCGCTCGGCCTGTTCAGCCTGTGGGAGCGCTGGCGCGGCCGGCTATACGTCAATCGCGGCCTGCACCGCTTCGCCATTGCAATGGGGCCGGCGGGATTCATCGCCGTCATGGCCGGCTGGATCACCACCGAGACCGGCCGGCAGCCGTTCACCGTGTACGGGCTGCTGCGCACCACCGATTCCGTGTCGCCGCTCGCAGCCCCGGCCGTGGGTGCCTCGCTGCTCGCCTTCATCATCGTGTATTTCATCATCTTCGCCGCCGGCGTGCTGTACATCCTGCGCCTGATGGCCGAGCCGCCGCATCCCGGTGAGCCGGGCCCGAGCAGCGAGCAGCCGGTCCGCACGGCCGGCATCACGCCGGCCGCGGGCGTCGTGCAGGGAGCCGTCGGATCATGAGCGTTGCCGTCGATTTCGCGACCCTCTGGGCCTTCATCATTGCGCTCGCCGTCTTCATCTACGTCGTGATGGACGGCTTCGATCTCGGGCTCGGCATCCTGTTTCCGCTGTTCCCGGGCAAGCAGGACCGCGACATCATCACCAACACGGTGGCGCCGGTGTGGGACGGCAACGAGACCTGGCTGGTGCTCGGCGGCGGCGGCCTGATGGCCGCCTTCCCGCTCGCTTATGCAATCCTGATGCCCGCGCTGTATGCGCCGCTGATCGCGATGCTGGTTGGGCTGATCTTCCGCGGCGTCGCCTTCGAATTCCGCTGGCGCACCCGCGCGCAGCGCAATCTGTGGGACCTCGCCTTTGCCGGCGGCTCCTGGGTCGCGGCGCTGGCGCAGGGCATCGCGCTCGGCGCCATTCTGCAGGGCGTGCATGTCGAGGGCCGGCACTATGCCGGCGGCTGGTGGGACTGGCTGACGCCGTTCAGCATCCTCACCGGCATCTCGCTCGTGGTCGGCTACGCACTGCTCGGCGCGACCTGGCTGATCCTGAAGACAGAGGGCGACCTGCGCGACAAGGCGTATCGCATCAGCTGGTATCTCCTGTTCGCCATGCTGCTCGCGATTGCCACGGTCAGCCTGGCGACGCCGCTGCTCACCATTCAATATGCGCAGCGCTGGTTCACCTGGCCGGCCGTGGTCCTGACCGCGCCGGTGCCGCTCGCCGTCATCGGCGTCACCGTGCTGTTGATGAAGCACCTCGCCCAGAAGACCGACGGCTGGCCGTTCTTCCTCGCGCTGGCGCTGTTCCTGCTGTCCTATGCCGGCCTCGGCATCAGCATGTACCCCTACATCGTGCCGCAGAGCATCACGATCTGGCAGGCGGCGGCGCCGGAGCGCAGCCAACTGATCATGCTGCCGGGCGTGCTCGTGCTGGTGCCGCTGATTCTCGGCTACACCGGTTGGGCCTATTGGGTGTTTCGCGGCAAGGTCGGGCACGACAGCGGCTATCATTGATGCCGTCCGAGCAGCCTGCCCCGCTCGCGAAGCGCCTCGCCTGGTTCGTCGTGCTGTGGCTCGCCGGCGTGGCGGCCGTCGGCACCGTCGCCTTCCTGCTGCGGCTCTGGATGAAGCTTGGATGACGGCGGGCGCCCCGCGCTCACCTTGACTTTGCTGCGAATATGCCCCTGAAATTTGGCGGGTGATTTTAATCGGGCGAGCTTCGCAGGGGTCCGTTGAGGAGAGCTTTGAATGCCGAGTTTCCGTCGCCTGCTGTGTACCACCAGCGCCATCATCGCGCTGGCGCTGTCTACGTCGCACAGTTTCGCCCAATCCGAGGATCCCGGTGATCAGCCCGGCCTCGTCGCCGATGACGGCTACGAGCTCGATCCCGAATGGCGCAAGCAGGTGGTGTATTTCCGCACCACCGAGCCGCCAGGCACCATCATCGTGTCCACCGCCGAACGCCACCTCTATCTGGTGCAGCCGGGTGGCCGCGCCATCCGCTACGGCATCGGCGTCGGCCGTGACGGCTTCCAGTGGCAGGGGCTGCTGTCGATCACCAAGAAGGCGGAGTGGCCGGATTGGACGCCGCCGCCGGAGATGATCCAGCGCCAGCCCTATCTGCCGCGCTTCATGGCCGGCGGCCCCGGCAATCCCTTGGGCGCGCGTGCGATGTATCTGGGCACCACCGTGTACCGCATCCACGGCACCAATCAGCCCTGGACCATCGGCAGCAAGATTTCCTCCGGCTGCTTCCGGCTGGTGAATGCCGATGTCGCCGATCTCTATGACCGCGTGCCGGTCGGCACCAAGATCGTGGTGCGGCAGAAGCCGGAACTGTGACGGCGGCGCCCGCCGCCGGACGTTCAGCCTTCGCTTCATCCTGACATTTTTTCGAAAGAGATTGACCATGCGCACTTTCCGAGGCGGCCTGCTGATCGGGCTCGCCGTCGCCGTCCTCGTCGCGGCGCTCGCCGTCACCTATGAGATGTACGACACCCGCACCTTGAAGCGGACCATCCGCCGCGGCGAGGTGCTGTGCGGCGTCAACGCCGGGCTGCCCGGCTTCTCGATTCCCGACGACAAGGGCAATTGGAGCGGCTTCGATGTCGACTTCTGCCGCGCCGTGGCGGCTGCGATCTTCGACGATCCGAAGAAGGCGAAGTTCGTGCCGCTCGACGCCAGTGAGCGCTTCAAGGAGCTGCAGAGCCGCAAGGTCGACATCCTCTCGCGCAACACCACCTGGTCGATGGCACGCGAGCAGAATTACGATCTGTATTTCCCGGCGGTCGCCTATTACGACGGCCAGGGCTTCATGGTGCCGCGCGCGCGCAAGCTGGAGACCGCGCTGGACCTCAACGGCAGCAAGGTCTGCGTGCAGGATTCCACCACCAACGCGCTCAACGTCGGCGACTATTTCCGCACCAACAACATGAAGTACGAGGAGGTGAAGTTTCCCAAGCTCGACGACGTCATCAAGGCGTATGACAGCGGCAAGTGCGACACCTTCACCGCCGACGTCTCGCAGCTCTACGCGCTGCGCCTGACGCTGTCGAAGCCCGGCGATCACGACATCCTGCCCGACCTGATCTCCAAGGAGCCGCTCGCGCCCGTGGTGCGCCAGCGCGACGACGACTGGATGATGATCGTGAAGTGGACGCTGTACGCGATGATCAATGCCGAGGAGCTCGGCATCACCTCCAAGAACATCGACGAAGCGCTGAAGTCGAAGAAGCCGGACGTGATGCGTCTGGTCGGCAACGAGGGCAGCTATGGCCAGGACCTCGGCCTGACCAAGGACTGGGCCACGCGCGTGATCCGTCACGTCGGCAATTACGGCGAGGTCTATGAGCGCAACGTCGGCAGCGAGTCGAAGCTGAAGATTCCGCGCGGCATGAACCAGCTCTGGAACGCCGGCGGCGTCCAGTACGCGCCGCCGATCCGGTAAGGATCTCTGCACACTTCCACCGTCATCGCGAGGAGCAACGCGACGAAGCGATCCAGGGCTGTTGTAAAGACTCTGGATTGCTTCGCTTCGCTCGCAATGACGGAGCATGGCCTGACCTTCTCGCGACGCCTCACGCGTCCGAGCTTTGCAAATTCGTCCGCCCTCTGGAAATCGAGGGCGCAGGGAAGGCCGGGCCTCGGCTGAGGCCCGTGGCCCGCCTGCGAAAAAAATGCAGGCGGCAGGAACCACAGGTACAGCCGGAACGACCCGGCCCTCCCTGCGCGATGGTTTTAACGGTTATGGCGCGCTCTCCCCGGTGTCCGGCTTGTTAGCTGTGGTCTTCCAGGAGGTTGTCCATCCGGTCTGAACCGAGGAAGCTGAGGTTGCGAAGCTTCAGTGTTCCAAG